>JAFDXB010000167.1 GCA_018268175.1 Bacteroidota bacterium
AATCTAACTGGGGCTTTCAGTGGGCAATTGATAATGTAAGTGTAATGGGTAGGCAGCAGTTAAGTGTTACCTGGACGCCGGGAGATTACCGTATATATACTTCACAAACAGATAACGGCAGTGGTTCTAATCCTCGATATGAAGGTGGAACTCCTTATGTACCCGGTACCAACGCTCCTATGGTATATGTTTCACCTTTGGTAGATACAACCTATACTGCAATTGTAACATCACCTGCAGGCTGTTCAAAATCAAAATCTATTAGCGTTACCACAATAAACAAACCTGTTACGCTTACAAATACAAGTACCGGATTATTGGCAAATTACTGCCAGGGATCGCCTATTAATTTAACTGCTGTAGCAAACTGGCCGGGCACAAACCCCAACAGCTATCAGTGGGAGGTTATTTCTGCACCGGCAGGAGCTACATTCACCGGAGGTATAATAAAATATACTTCAAACGTTATAATTAACGGGCCAGGAGATACTTTGATAGCAGGGACATATAAAATTAGAGGGAAAATAATCACAAATGAAGAGTGTGCTTACCCGATTCCTGCATATACTGCAGATACAATTACGTTTACTATTGATTCATTAATGCCTATTTCGGCAAGCATTTCTGCAGATGTTACTACAATTTGTGTAAACGGAACAGTAAACTTTACAGCCACAGGCACAAACACAGGTGTAAACCCGGGCTATCAATGGCAGCTTAACGGCTCCGACATTCCCGGTGCTACAAACAGCACACTTTCTATCAGCACTCTTAACAACAACGATAAAATAAGAGTGATAATAACATCTGATGAAAAATGTACTTACGGCAAAACGGTAACAAGCAACGAAATAACAATAACAGTTAACCCTTCGCAGCCGGTTTCGGCAACAATATCGGCTTCGCCGGGATTAAATATTTGCGCCGGTACAAACGTTACTTTCACAGCAAACGTAACAAACCCCGGCACTTCGCCAACTTATCAGTGGTATTTAAACAATAGCCCTGTAAGCGGTGCAACATCATCTACATATTCATCAAATACGCTTACAGATAACGACAAAGTTTTTGTAGTGGTTACGTCAAACATAGCGTGCGCTATAAACACCCCGGCAAATTCTGATACACTTACAATTTCAGAAACCGGTGGAGTGCCTATATCTGTATCGTTAAGTTATCCCGGTTATCCAGGCCCTGTTTGCGGAAACTCAATTACATATACTGCAACCGGTGTAAACCCGGGCATTTCGCCGGTTTACGATTTTAAAGTAAACGGCACAACGCAACAGTCTTCAGCATCAAATACATTTACATGGTCTGTAGCCTCCGGCGATGTGGTTTCTGTGGTACTAACATCAAGTTTACCATGTGCAACCGGAAATCCGGCAACGGCAACACTTGCAGCGGCAACGGTAAACCCAATTCCGGCAGCGCCGGTGGTAACACCTTCAGGCCCGCTTGCAATTTGTACCGGCCAGTCCGCAACGCTTACATCAAGTGTTTCAACAAATATTACATGGTCGCCAGGCTTGCAAACAACACCAACAATAAATGTAAGTGCAGCAGGCAACTACTCAGTAACACAAACTGTTGCAGGATGTACTTCACCTGCATCTAATGTGGTGGTGGTAACATTAAAACCTGTACCTGCAACGCCAACAATTACGGCAGGTGGCCCAACAACATTCTGCTCAGGCTCAAATGTTAACCTAACATCATCGGCCACCAGCGGCGGCGCAACATACGAATGGAGCAACGCACTTACAACGCAAGTAATTAGCGCAACAACCACAGGTAACTATACAGTTCGCCATTTGTTGAACGGATGCTATTCACAACCGTCGAACTCAATAAGTGTAACCGTCAATCCAAAACCTGTGGTAACAATTTCGGGCGGAACTAACTTCTGCGGAGCGCCGGTAACATTAACTGCAAACGCCAGCGGCGGAACTATTACAAGTTATCAGTGGCAGCTTGGCGGTGGAAATATTGCAGGCGCAACAGCAGCAACTTACAATGCAACTGCAATTGGAAACTACACAGTGGTGGTAACAAACAACTTTACATGTACCACAACATCTGCGGTGCACACAATTGTAAACGATATTTCACCAATGGTGGGAGTTTATACCATAAGCACCGCACCACAAAGTTGTACAAACTTCCAATCGTTTAAAGCGGCAATTACAGCATTAAATACAAGAACAATTGCCGGAAACGTAACATTTAATGTAACACCGGGTTTTGTGGAGCCTGCCCTAACCGGTACGCTTGAACTTGGTAATTCAGCGCTTAATGCAAGTGTTGGAGCTTACAATATTATTTTCCAAAAAAGCGGGGCAGGGGCAAGGCCAAAAATTTCGGCATACACCGGAACTGTAAGCCCTAATAATGCAAACCCCGACGGAATTTGGGCTATTTTGGGAACCGATAATGTTACAATTGATAACATAGAATTTGAAGACCCTAACAATACCGCCGGCGTATCCGGAATGGAATTTATGATAGGCGGATTTAAGTTGTCAACGTCAGACGGTGTGCAAAACCTTACGGTTAAAAACTGTAAAATAACAATGAGCACACAAAATGGTGGTAACGGTACTGCAGCTACAATGTTTGAAGGCTCAAAAGGTATAATGCTAAGTAACAGTACACGATCTGCAGCAACTACGGCATTAACGCCTGTATCTGCAGCAGGTACAAACTCAAACAACAAGTTTTACTCAAATGAAATTTACAACGGCCAGAATGGTATTACAATTTATGGTTACGATGCACCTGCGCCTTACACACTTGGCGATACAGGCAACGATATAGGCGGTACATCGGCTGCAACAGGAAACAAGATTTATAACTATGGTTCAAGCACTGCAACTGCCGCTTCTTATGCTTGCGGTATAAGGATAAAGAACCAATGGTCGGCAAATATTTCATGGAATGATATTAACAATAATGATGGTGCAGGTTTTACTTCAATAAATTATGTAAGAGGAATTTATTACGAATCAGGCACAGATGCAAATGTGGAAGTAAACCATAATAAGGTTTCTGTAAAATCGGATGCGCCGGCTATCTATACCTGTAATGCTATTGATGTAAATGGCGGTTTACGCAGCAGCGCATCTGTATCAAACATTGTTAACATAAACTACAATCTCATTTACAATTGCGAAATGCTGCAAAATAAAACTGCGGCTTTCTCCGCAATATCCGGACCTTCCGGGGCTGCTCCGCATACAGTTAATATTAATAACAATGAGATCACTAATATCAAATTAAATATTTTAACAGCCACAAACGCAGCACATACAATTATAGCAACCGGAGGAGGTAACACAACTACTAACGGAACAGAATTTCTTACCACAAATAATAATTATATTCACGATGTTGTAAGAAATGATGGTACAACTGCATTCCGCGTTATATATCCCGGGACTTTAAACTTCTATAACTGGACTGCAGACGGAAACATTATTGACAGTATTGATGTAAGAGGCACCGGATCGTTTGATGGTATTGCAAGCACATACACTTATGATTTGAATGTTACCTTTACAAATAACATCATAAGAAATCTATATACAAATAAAACCGGCACATGGTATGGTATTAGGGAAAATGGAGATAAAACAGGTACAAAAATTATTACCAACAATCAGATTTATAACTTCCAAACATCTTCTGGAGGAGCCACAGGAGCAGCATTTGTAGGTATTCAGGTTACTCAGGGAATAGTTACTGTAGAAAACAATACAGTACACAGCCTAAACAGCAACGGCGCACCGGGAACCCCAACCGGAAACGTTTACGGTATAGCTTCCACAGGTTCAACAGTTACCGGAAGTATAAGTAAGAATAAGATTTACAATCTTTCAACCGATGCAGCAAAACCTACATTTGCAGTTGTGGGTATTGCAGTTACAAATTCTTCAACACCTCTTACAATTGCAAATAACTACATCAGCGACCTTCGGGCGCCGTATGCAAACACAACTGATGCAATTCGCGGAATTAGTTTGGCAAGTTCACAAAACC
>JAFDXB010000168.1 GCA_018268175.1 Bacteroidota bacterium
AAAAACCTGCAAATGTATATATATACGCTTCCTTAGGATTATCTGGATTGTAAAGTACATTTACTCGCTGACCATCGTTAAGTTCATCTCTTTCAACATCAGTTCCATAAAAAGAAAACCATTTGTCTTCAATTGAATAATCAACTAATGGAATGAAAGCTCCGCCATGGTTGTTTTCATTGAAATATACAAACTGCCTAACATTGCCTGTTGCCTTTTTAAACATAATTGATTTCCAGAGAACAGGGAGTATTAAAAAACAAAATGCTATACCCATTATCAAATAATAAAGTAAAAATTTACTTACAACTATTTGTTCATATTTTCTTTCCGGCCTTATCACTTTGATTATTTTTAATTGACTTTACTTACCTAACTCCTTTTTCCTTCATAATTTTATTTAGCCATTTAAGCATTGCGAATAAAATTATTGTTGCGGCCATAAGCAAAGCAAAATTCACCCAGAAGAAAGTTGCTTTATTTTCATAGCCATCCCAAAGAGTTGACAAGATCCCGGAAAGTTTATTCCCGATAGAAGTTGATAAAAACCAGCCTCCCATCATTAAAGCTGTAATACGCACCGGGCTTAGCTTTGAAACAAGTGATAATCCCATCGGGCTTAATAATAATTCTCCAATTGTTACAACTCCGTATGTTGCCATTAGCCACCACGTACTTGCTTTTTCGGCACCATTGTTTGAAGCATATACTGCACCAACCATTACCAAAACCGAAATGGCAGATATCAATAAACCAAAGGCAATTTTTGTAGGTGTAGAAGGCTCCTTTCCTCTGCGCCGCAGGAAGGTAAAAAATGCTACAACCAAAGGAGTTAATACTATTACCCAAAATGGATTCATAGATTGACTGATTGGTGTGGACCATAATGAAATGCTTTCACCTTCATTGGGGCGCTCGCTTGCAGGTATGTTTTTAAAATATGGATGGTAGCCGATTTCTTTCAAAGTAACATTGTTCTCTTTCTGTATTCTGAATTGTGAATCATAAACAGGAACAGAATCTTTCGAAAATTTTATTTGTTCTGCAAGGTTCAGTGATTCAAATACTTTTCCGGTAACACCACTTACATCGCGGCTTGTATAATTTTCTGCCCAGATAGTTAATGCAGTTCCATTTTGTTTAAACACAGCCCAAAACATTATTACCGCCGCAAAAATCCCAAGTAGTGCTGCTATTGGCCTTTTTTCTGATTGGTTTGCTTTTAAATATAAAGTAGAGTAAAACCAAATTACAGGAACGCATGCAAAAATGAAGGCATCATTACTATCTGAACCAAATAAATTTCCTGGTATCAGCCAGCCCAAAATCCCTGCTACCACAGATGGTACAAGCACAAGAAGGATTATTCTTCCCAATGGCATATCTTCTTCCGACATTTCTTTTTTTACATCCGCCTCGCGATAATGCTTTGTTCCAAAAAGAAAAATAATTACACCTATAAACATTCCTATTCCTGCTGCTATAAAAGCATATTTCCAACCCCATACAATAATTATTGCCGCACTGAAAAAATTACAAATGAATGCGCCAATATTTATACCCATGTAAAATATATTATAGCCATCATCTTTCCTTTGTTCATACTGCGGTTTTGAATAAACATTGCCTAACAATGTTGAAATATTCGGCTTGAAAAAGCCGTTACCAAATATTACAAATGCCATTGAAATATATAGTACCGGCAGGCTGTGAACCGACATCAGGCAGTAGCCTATACCCATCATTAAGCCGCCGGCGATAATTGATTTGCGGTAACCGAAATACCTGTCGGCAAGCAATCCGCCAATAAAAGGAGTGAGAAAAACCAATGCAATGAAAGTTCCATATAAATCTGAAGCTTCAGAGTTTGTCATAGAAAATCCCTGTTCTACATTTTTAAGGTAAAGCAAGAATATGCCTATCATTAAGTAATAACCAAACCTTTCCCACATTTCGGTGAAAAACAAGTAGGGCAATGCTTTTGGATGTTTTCTTTCTTTCATAAAATGGTTATAAAAAAATGGCAATCATTTTTTAATGACTGCCATAAATATTTGATTAAAAAATTTTAGCGCAAACCTCCCATCATTTTTAAAAGTTGCTTCGACAGAAGGAATAATATAATTGAAGCAATACCTGCCATCACAACAAATATCATGAAGAAATCGTGGAGGTTTTCAATTTTTACTCCCAGAAAATTCTTTTCAACATTCTTCTGCGCAGCAGAAAGTGATTTAATTACATCCTGTTTTTCATTTTCATTTTTAATTGAATTAAAATTCAGGATACTGTAGCCAACCACCTTCTCACCATTAATTTCTTTCGCTTCTTCGGGCTTGTAATTTGCAGGTAGAAGTGTAACATTATCTTTTGCCTGAACTGCCTGAACAGCATCTAATGAAACAACAGATTCAGGGTAAAGTTTACCTAACTGTCCCGACATATCATTTGCCATTGCATTAGCCATAAACCATACACCCATCAATAATGAAGCAAGCCTAACAGGCGCCAAACGCGCCACCATTGACAAACCTATGGGAGATAAACAAAGTTCACCCCATGTATGAATAACATACATACCTATCAACCAAATCATACTCACTTTTATACTTGCATCTACTCCTTTAACTCCAAAGGCAATAACAAAATAACCGATAGCAAGAAGGAATAAACCAATAGCCTGTTTCACAGGAGATGATGGTTCTTTATTTTTCTTACCAAGTGAAGTCCACAGCATTGCAAAAAGAGGTGCAAAAATTATAATTGCAACCGGGTTTACCGACTGGAAGTAGCTCGCAGGCATTTCCCAACCAAAAATTGTTCTGTCGGTTGATTGTTCTGCAAAGATTGTAAGAGTTGCTCCTGCCTGCTCAAACGCCGACCAGAAGAAGATTACAAAGAAGGCAACAATATAAAGAACCCAGATCCTCTTTTTCTCGACTGATGTTAGAGAAGGGTCTGTTATAATAAATCCGCCGCTGGCGATAGAACATGAAAATATAAATGCGCTGATATAGTTTTTGTCAAAAACAAAGAAATAAAAGACTGCAAAAAGTGCAATAAAAATTGCGGTCCAAACTATTGCCCGTGTAGCATTTGAACCTTTTTGAGAAACAGAGTCAGTTTTGGTTGAAACATCTTTTACAACAGGCAAAGGTTTTGTACCAACTGCATGTCCGTCGGCTCCTACAACATATTTATTTTTAAGAGCATAAAATAAAATTAGACCAAGCACCATTCCAATTCCTGCTGCAAAAAAGCCCCATCTGTAATCAACTTTTTCAGCAAGGGTTCCGCAAATAAGAGGAGAAAATAAAGCACCTAAATTTATACCCATGTAAAAAATTGTGAATGCCGAATCAATTCTTTTATCGCCAGGAGCATACAATTGATTTACCATTGTTGAAATATTAGGCTTAAACAAACCGTTGCCCATAATTAAAAACAACAAACCAAGTATTAAGAATGTAGTTGCTGTTTGAGGGCTTGAATGAAACATTGAAGCACTGAAGAACAATGCAAACTGCCCTAATGCAATTATTGAACCTCCAACCATTATTGAACGACGGTTACCCCAGTATCTGTCGGAAATAAAACCACCAATAAGTGGGGTTAAATATACAAGGCCGGTGAAGTTGCCATAAATTTCTGTGGCCCTGCTATCCATGAAACCGAGAATTTTAGTCATGTATAAAACAAGAATAGCTCTCATTCCATAGTAACTGAAACGTTCCCACATTTCTGTAAAAAATAAAAGGTACAATCCTTTGGGATGCCCTTTTTTAACAATCGCATTTGTTTCTTCTATCATAGCAGTTGTAAGGTTGAATAATTTTAATTGGGAAAAATAGCAATTTTTTAAATAAAAGAGTAAAATAATTACGCCTGCGGCAGATGTTCATTTTTTTTGGCTTAAACTTGCAATCTTCAAAAAACAACAGACGAATGAATATTTTACTGATAGGAAAAGGCGGAAGGGAACATGCATTTGCATGGAAGATTAGCAGAAGCAAATTATGTGATAAATTATTTATTGCCCCCGGAAACCCCGGCACAGCTCAATTTGGAAACAACCTCGATATTGATCCAACTGATTTTGCAGGCATTGAAAAAGTTTGTAATGATGAACGTATAGACCTTATAGTGGTGGGGCCGGAAGATCCACTGGTTTTGGGAATTACAGATTTTTTCAAAAAAAATGAAAATATAAAAATTATTGGCCCGTCGGCAAAGGGAGCTCAACTTGAAGGAAGCAAATCTCTTGCAAAAGAATTTATGTTGCGGCATAATATTCCAACAGCTTCATATAAAAAATTCACAAAGGAAACCTATGCCGAGGGTCGCGATTATATTTCGGAACATTCGTTGCCGGTGGTAATAAAAGCCGATGGCCTTGCTGCGGGCAAAGGTGTGGTTATTTGTAATAATCATATTGAAGCCCTTGCTGAATTTGATTTAATGATAAACCATTATAAATTCGGCGAAGCCGGAAGTACGGTTGTAATAGAACAATTTTTAACCGGAATTGAAATGAGTGTCTTTGTTCTTACCGATGGTAAAAATTTCACTCTTCTGCCGGAGGCAAAGGATTATAAAAAAATCGGCGAAGGCGAAACAGGCCCAAACACAGGCGGCATGGGAGCTATAAGCCCTTTGCCTTTTTTTAATGCTGATTTGAAAAATAAGGTTATTCAGAAAATAATAAAACCAACTGTTGAAGGCTTTGTAAAAGAAGACCTTGACTATAAAGGTTTTATTTTCTTTGGTTTGATGATTACCGCTGAAAATGAACCATTACTGATTGAATATAATTGCAGAATGGGCGATCCGGAAACCGAAGTTGTTATACCACGAATAAACAGCGACCTTGTTGAACTTTTAATGGCAACTGCCAACGGAAATGTTTCTGATATAATTGTTGATGTTAACTCACAAACGGCTGCAACAATTGTTGCTGTAAGCGGAGGCTATCCCGGCATTTATAAAACGGGATTTAGAATTTCAGGGATTACTGAAAACTCATCAATAGTTTTTCATGCCGGTACCGAGCAAAAAAATAGTGAACTATTTACTGCCGGCGGAAGGGTACTTGCAGTAACATCGTTTGGTGATAATGCTCAAACGGCGGTAGAAGCGAGTCTTCAAACATTATCTCACATTCAATTTGAAGATATATATTATAGAAAAGACATTGGATTTGACCTTAAATAAGAATTTTTTATATACCGTTTTTTGATGTTTTCAACACTTAATGAACGGCTGGCATTTTTAGTTTTTTTATCCAATTTTTTAATTCAACTTTGCTGCATTCAAAAAACGGCCGCACACTAATAAATATATGGGAATTTTTAACTTTTTAACACAGGAAATTGCAATGGATCTTGGCACTGCAAATACCCTGATAATACATAATGATGAAGTAGTGGTAAATGAACCATCAATTGTTGCATTAGATAGAAATAATCCTAAGAATTTATTAGCAGTTGGAAAAAAGGCATTAATGATGCATGAAAAAACTCATGAAAGCATCAGAACTGTAAGGCCGCTTCGCGATGGTGTAATTGCTGATTTTAATGCTGCCGAATTAATGATACGTGAAATGATCAAAATGATCTTTCCACGCAAACCCATATTTTCTCCCGCCTGGCGGATGATGATTTGTATTCCAAGCAGTATTACGGAAGTTGAGAAAAGAGCGGTAAGAGATAGTGCTGAACAAGCCGGTGCAAAAGAAGTTTATTTGATTCATGAGCCTATGGCAGCAGCTTTAGGAATTGGAATTGATGTGGAAGAACCTGTGGGTAATATGATTATTGACATTGGCGGCGGTACAACAGGTATTACGGTAATTGCTCTTGCAGGAATTGTTTGCGACCAAAGTATTCGCGTTGCAGGTGATGAATTCACCGCCGATATAATGGAAGCGTTGAGGCGTTATCATTCTTTGCTAATAGGTGAGCGCACTGCTGAGCAAATTAAAATACAAGTTGGCGCTGCAATGAAAGATCTTGATAATCCACCGGATGATATTCCTGTTAACGGCCGCGACCTTGTTACAGGAATTCCCAAACAGGTAATGGTAAGTTACCAGGAAGTTGCCGAAGCTCTTGATAAAAGTATCTTCAAAATTGAAGAAGCAATTTTAAAAGCTTTAGAAACAACACCACCCGAACTTGCGGCAGATATTTATCGCCGCGGATTATACATTACCGGTGGTGGAGCGCTTTTAAGAGGTTTGGATAAAAGGCTGACAGGTAAAATTAAACTTCCGGTTCATGTGGCAGACGACCCATTAAAAAGTGTGGTTAGAGGAACAGGTATTGCTTTGAAAAATTACGACAGATATCCTTTCGTTATGAGGTAAATGATTCCTCGTCGAATAAAAATTTTATACAGAAGTGAAGAATATATTTCTTTTCATAAGGCATTATTTCAACTTCCTGTTATTTGTTTCACTGCAGATTTTCGCTTTATATCTTATTTTTTCTTATAATAAATATCACGAAGCTGTTTTTGGAGAATACGCAAATCAGGTTACCGGAAAAATTAATTCACGTTATAATAAAATAACTTATTACTTCCACCTTAAAGAAACCAACGATTCTTTAATGGCTGCTAATGAAATTCTTTATAATAAATTAAAATTCGATTACCTTCTTACAGATTCGGTTTTTACCGAGTATATTGATTCTTTGAGTTCTGATTCTACTGTTAAATACAGGAAATTTAAATTTGAAGGCGCTAAAGTTGTTGCAAATTCTGTTCAGCAGCCAAATAATTATATAGTTATAAATAAAGGCTCTGCCGATAGTGTTCAAAAAGGGATGGGGCTTATTTCTTCAAATAACGGCGTTGCCGGAATTATTACAGATGTAAGTGATAATTATGCAGTTGCAATGAGTTTATTACATAAAGATTCAAAAATAAGCGGCAAACTTTTAAAATCCGGTGAAACCGGAACCGTAACATGGGATGGCGCAGAACCTAATGTTGTAGAAATGACAGGCATTCCCAAAGGAGTTAAAATTGCAGTTGGCGATACTATTATAAGCAGCGGGTTCAGCACAACATTTCCCAAGGGCATAATAATAGGAACTGTTGAATCTTTTAAAAAAAATCCTTCAAGTAGTTTTTATTTAATAAGAATAAAAACAAGAACGAATTTTTACAATTTACAATACGCCTACATTATTAATAACAAGCAAGCTTCAGAAATTAATAAACTAATTGAGAGGGCTAAAAAGCAAGTACAATAATGCCATTGATATTTAAAAATATTATAAGGTTTTGTGTTTTTTTTGGGGTGCAGGTCTTTATTCTGGATCATATTATGATTCATCAAATGGTAGTTCCATACCTGTATTTTCTTTTTATTCTGTGGCTGCCTTTCAGCATTAACAGAAGTGTGTTAATGGTAGTTGCTTTTTTAACCGGCCTTTCTCTTGATTATTTTCACCATTCAGGAGGTTTTCATGCAGCAGCATGTGTTTTAATTGCATACATACGGCCCTTTCTCATTAATATTTTAATTCCCCGCGAGGGCGCCGACAACAACTATTTTGAACCTTCAACCCAAAGCTTTGGCGGCATTTTTCAATACATGATTTACGCAGGGTTACTTGCACTTATACATAATGCATGGCTGTTTTTATTACAAGCATGGCAATTTGGCAACCCCGGACATTTTTTTGTGAAGACTTTATTAAGTACCGCATTGTCTTTGTTGTTAATTTTGACGGCTGAACTAATTTTCCCGAGAAAACAAAAATTCAGGACAAATACTATTTAAAAAAAACCGCTTACATCTGTGCCTTCGTTTAACCAGTCGAGAAAGAATGTTGTAAGGCTAGTATTTTTTACGGTAATTATAATTCTAATTGCACGATTATTTTCGCTTCAGGTTATAACCTCCAAATATAAAATACTTGCTGAAGATCAGGGAACCTTTAGAAAGGTTGTTTACCCTGACAGAGGGCTTATTTTCGACAGAAAAAAGCGAACTATACTTCAGAATACAATTATTTACGATTTAATGGTTGTTCCTTCAAAAATAAAAGGAACCGACACTGCTACACTCTGTAAAATTCTTGATATTGATTCAGCAGAATTTCATAAGCGAATAATTACTGCAATTTTAAAAAACAGAAGTTATAGGCCATCTGTTTTTGAGGCGCTTCTCAGCGATGAGAAAATGGCCAAAATAAACGAAAATCTATACAAATTTGCTCCGGGATATTATCTTCAGGAAAGGCCGGTAAGAGATTATCCCTACGATGCTGCCGGAAATATTCTGGGTTACCTCTCTGAAGTTGACACTAATTTTTTAAAAAAACATGAAGGCGAAGGTTATGTATCCGGCGATTACGCCGGAAAAACCGGATTAGAAAATTCTTATGAGAAGGTTTTAATGGGGCAGCGCGGAATTGAATATTTAAAACGCGATAACAAAAACCGAATTACAGGAAAACTTGAAAATGGCATTTATGATACCATGGCTGTGGCAGGTCAAAATTTGTATTCATCAATTGATATAGAATTACAGGAATTGGGTGAAAAATTAATGCAGAATAAAGTTGGGGCAGTAGTTGCAATTGATCCAAAAACAGGAGGTATTCTGGCAATGGTAAGCGCTCCCACTTATAAACCACGCCTGTTAACGGGGGCAGAGAGGAAAAAACATTATGTTGACTTGCTTCTCGATCCGCGTATTCCTTTTTTAAACAGAACTGTTGGTGCCTATTATGCGCCCGGTTCAACTTTTAAAACGTTGCAGGCATTGGTTGGCTTAAGTGAAGGAGTAGTTGATGCAAATACAACTGTTGTGTGTCGCGGTGCATTTTATGGATGCGGCAGGCCGATGAAATGCCTTGATCCGGGTGTGTGGGCATTGAAAGGTGCAATTACTCACTCATGCAACACTTATTTTGCTGTTGTTATGCAAAAGGTAATAAATAACCCGAAATATCCGGGCGTTGACAGTTCCATTAATCATTGGGCACATTACATGAATGCTTTCGGGCTTGGAAAAAAACTTGGGGTTGACGTTCCTTCTGAAAAGCCCGGCAAAATTCCAACTGCAGCTACATACAATAAAATTTATGGTGAAGGCCATTGGAATTTCTGCACGTTCCGTTCCGTAAGTATAGGGCAGGGCGAGGTGCAAACTACGCCATTGCAGGTAGCAAATGAAATGGCTTACATTGCAAATAAGGGATATTATATTACTCCTCACGTAATTGATTCAATTGAAGGAGGCGATAAATTTGGTTTGCTGGAACAATATAAAGTACGGCATACGGCATTAAATATTCCTGACAGTATTTTTGAGGCAGTTCATGATGGTATGCAGGGTGTAATGGAAAGCGGTACAGGACGTTATGCAAAAGTGCCGGGAATTGTAGTTTGTGGCAAAACAGGTACTGTTGAAAATGCTTATAAAGGTGTGAAACAAAAAGACCATGCTTTTTTTGCAGCATTTGCACCACGCGATAATCCTAAAATTGCTATTGCCGTAATTTGCGAAAATGCAGGTTTTGGTTCATCATCTGCTGCGCCGATTGCGAGCTTAATGATAGAAAAATATTTAAAAGATTCAATAGAAGGCAAAGAAAGAAAGGCAAAAGTTGAACAACTTTCAAATTTGGATTTAATGCCATTGCGAATAAAAGTTGCAATGCGAACCCAAGATTCACTTAGGCACAGGAAGGATACAGCGTACCTAATTGAAAAAGGATTTATAAAAATTATTGCCGACACAATTGGTATAGAAGAAAATGAAGAAACTGATGTTGCTGAATTAAAAAGGGAAAATAACAAAAAAGAAAAACAGAAAGATTCCGTAAAAGTTAATGCAATTCTGCCCCAGCAGGAAAGGCGCACAGAAGCAGATTCTGTAAAAAGAGATTAAGCATGTATCAAAAAGTAACCATAACCAAAGGCATAGATTGGGTATTGATAATGCTTTATCTGTTACTTGTTATCATTGGGCTTATAAGTATTTTTTCGGTGGAATTTAAACCCGGAGATGACTTTTTTGACAACCTTTTTGCTTTTCAGAAGAATTACAGTAAGCAGGTTATTTATTTTGGTGTATGTGTTGTAATTGCAGTGCTGATACTTCTTACAGACAGTAAATTTTTTACTGCTACAGCAAACCTTTTTTATGCTTTTGGAATACTGTTAATGATTTTTACTTTTATTGCCGGCAAAACTGTTAATGGTTCAAAAAGCTGGATACCATTGGGTTTCATAAATTTGCAACCTGTTGAAACTGCTAAAATATTTACGGCTCTGGCTTTGTCGAAATACCTTTCAATTAATGATATAAATCTAAAAAAGCCCCGTACTCAACTAATCGCCGCAGGCATATCGTTTTTACCGATAGTATTTTCAATATTGCAAAATGAAACCGGACTTGCACTTGTTTATTTTTCATTTTTGTTACCAATGTATCGTGAAGGCTTGCCTCCTGTGTATTTAATAATTGGTGCATCTCTTGCAGTTTTATTAATTGTAACTCTGCTCTTAACCACTTCCACTTTAATTATTTGCATTTCAGCGGTAGCTGTGGCCGCAGTTTATTTTATGCGCCGCAGGCTGAAGAGAGATAAACAACCTTTACTTATTATTTTGCTGTTATGGGGAGCTGCTGTATTATTTGCCGGAGTTGCTGTTCCATTTTTATTTAAAAGCGTTTTTCAAAAATATCAGGCCGACAGGATTTTTAGTATGGTGGGTAGGGATAACCCTTTTGAAACTGCCGATACAACAGTAAATATTTCCACTGTTAAGAAGAAGCCCGTTGAAAATTATAACGTTAAACAATCAAAAATTGCAATCGGCTCAGGTGGCTTTTCCGGGAAGGGGTTTTTAAAGGGAACTCAAACCCAAGGCGATTTTGTGCCGGAGCAACATACTGATTTTATTTTTACGTCAGTGGGTGAAAATTTTGGCTTTATCGGTAGTACTGTTGTGGTTTTATTATATGGGCTTTTGCTTTTCAGGATAATTTTTATTGCCGAAAGGCAGAGGAGCACATTTTCAAGAGTTTACGCGTATTCCGTTGCCGGGATTTTATTTTTCCATGTTTTTATTAATATTGGTATGACGATTGGCTTAGCACCTGTAATTGGAATTACATTGCCGTTGATGAGTTATGGAGGATCATCGTTATTGACCTTTACAATTTTATTCTTCATATTAATAAAGCTGGATGCCGACAGGCAGTTGGTTTTAAGATAATACTAAACAGATGAAAATATTTCCATTAAGTGAAGGAGCATTTACAATTGATGCTACAAAAGAATTTGTACCCTTTGATGTAAATAAAGATGATCTTCAGCAAAGGCCTACCGGCAGTTTATTGGTTGAAATTCAACCCTTTCTTGTTCAGATAAATTCTGAAAATGTTCTTATTGATACAGGCTTGGGATACAAAGGAAAAAGCGGGAAGCTGCAAATATTTGAAAATTTAAAAAAAATTGGTATTGAGCCTTCCGGTATTTCAAAAGTGCTTGTTTCTCATTTGCATATAGATCATGCCGGTGGCATTTTTACTGAGGATGCAAATGGAAAAATAATTTTAAATTTTCCTGAAGCTGAATATTTTATTCATAAAAAGGAACTTGATTTTGCTATTTCAAAAGGTTCACCTTCTTATGCAGCGGACTCATTTGAACAATTTAGAAATAACCCTAAAATAAAAATACTTGTTGAAGATGAGGGCATTATTGAACCTGGAATAGCTTATAAAATTGTGGGAGGCCATACGCCTTACCATTTGGCGTTTTGGTTTCGTGAAGGAAATGAAATTGCGTTTTTTGGCGGAGATGTAGCTCCTCAATTGAGTCAGATGAAAAGAAATTTTATTGCTAAATATGATTTTGACGGAAGGAAGAGTATGGAACTACGAAGCGATTGGTGGAAAAACGCGGAAAATGAAAAGTGGAAAATGATGTTTTATCATGATATTAAAAATGCTGTATATCAACCCTAATTTTTTTAAAGAAGGCCTGCTCTAGAAAGAGCTGGCCGTTGCTAACCTATGAAAAACACCTAAGGCAAATGTAATAAAAATCATATAAAAAGATGGGAATGATTATTTTTTTTCTGAATAGATAACCCCTTAATAGCTTTACTTAAACAGATATCATTATTTTATTACCGTAAAAATACCCGGAATAGTACTATCTTAAATATGGTAAATGTTCTATTTTGGAGTAAAAAACTACACCTTAAAAATAGAGCAACAATGCTCTTGATACACAACCAAAAGCGGTGCATCTTTGCATCAGAAGTTGATTGATAGGCACAATTATCAATCATTATCCAAAAATCCAGAAGA
>JAFDXB010000169.1 GCA_018268175.1 Bacteroidota bacterium
ATCTTTGTGCACTTTGTGGTAAGAAATTTTTAACCACAAAGAACACGAAGCACATTTCACAAAGACCACAAAGAAAAAGGATATGATGACATTAAAGCACTATCAGTGAAAAGTTTTTTGCCGCTGTTGGTGTTATCACCAATAGCGAATTTTACCCGTCAATCATCTCTTTTGCCCCTGTCGTTGTTATCACCAATAGCGAATTTGCTAGTCAATCATCTCTTTTGCCCCTGTCGTTGTTATCACTAATAGCGAATTTGTTAGTCAATCGGCCGCCGATGTTAGTAGTCAACATCTGCGGCAGCAGCCTTATTGTTTGCTATACAAAACCAGTTTTCGTTGATAGCGGCAAGGCCGGAATTCAGGCCGGAGGAATGATAATCGTTGGAGATAACTCCAACTATGGCCAAGTTTCCGCTTTATTTTATAATTTAAAAACCTTCTAATGTTGGCGTAAAGAATAGCAGTAAGAAGTAATAAAAAAAGCTGCCTTTTTTGGCAGCCTTTTTTATTACTTAAGATATATTTAATCAATATAAAAAACAACATCTTTATCCCCCCATTTCAAGTCAGCTTTTCCGGTTTCATCAATTGTAAAGGTCATTTTTTCAGTAACATCACCCGACAAAACTTTTGTATTAACTCTCAATTGGTCCTGGCCTTCGTTATATCCTTCCGAGCCCCATTGATTCCAAACTTTATTAAAAATAAGAGTTGCTTCTTTGCCATTGAAAATTGTAAACAATGCATATTTCCCGGCAGGTAATTTCATTCCGTTTACTTTTATGTCTTTGCTGGTTTCAAAAACAGTAGCTTCATTAGCACCGGTTCTCCAAACTTTTCCGGCCATTGGTTCCACATCAGTTCCAATAGTTCTCCCTTTAAGAGAAGGCTGACTGTATTTGATTGTAACAACAGCACCATTTTTAACTGTCTGGGTCACTTCTGCCGGAGGGCTTACTCTTTTTTTATTTGATTGCGCAATAGTTCCGGTAGTTATAAACATTCCTGCTGCAACCAAAGCAAGAGTAAATAAATTTTTCATTATTTTATTTTTTTGGTGATAAAAATTTTGCTTATCAAAAATAAGGAAACAATTAAATATTTGTTCTTTTTTAGCAAAGTATTTCCGCTTAAAAATTAAGGGCTAAATCTTTTCTTTTTAGCTCTTTTAAATTTCTTTTTGCTTTCAATAATGTTTTCAATCCATTACTAAATGAGCAATACTTCAATCCTCTTTCATTATTTAATTTAGAAATAGTATAAAGTGCCTTCCAATGATTTAATATAATATTCAGAGCAGATGAAAGGCTGTATTTACGGGCATAAATATGTTGAGTTCCTGAACCGCTACCATTGAATTCAAGGATTTTAAAATTTTTACCCTCCTTTAGTTCCTGAACAGAATTACATTTTATATCATACCGTCCGTAAAGAAAGTTGCCATTATAATAACTGATGCTGTCAAAAACTGATAATAACTTATCATCTATTTCATCCTTCAAACAAATCAGTTGTCCTCCTTGCCCTCTATTACAAGCATCTGATAATTTAAAAACTTCATTTTGTTGAAGAATAATATTTCTTGATGAGGAGAATTTTTCCAGATAATGATTTAAGTAATTTGTGTTTTTGAATTTATTATAGATTAAAGTCTTTAAACTGGAATTACCGTCACCGGTTACGAATGGCCATTCCTTGCTTAAAAAACCGCTTACAGTCCCGGATTTTTCATTTGGCATTCTGTAATAAAAAACACTTACTTCCATTGGGTAATCTAAAAATTCCTGAATTAAGTATCTTTCATGCATTGAAGAGTGATATTTTTTAAAATCATCAAAATTTTTAATAACTCTGAACATTAAGGCAGACATTCCTTCGTTAGGTTTTACAACAAACGGTAAAAAAATTTGTTTGTCATTAATTTTTTGGTGAATAGAATTAATATCCTCTCCGGGATTTACAAATATGGTTTTTGGGTATAGATTTGCCGGCAATTGCATGTACATTTCTTCTTTTGTTTCACCGTCCATCCCGCCCAATGTAAGGCCAGGGTTTACATTGCTGAAAAACCATAAAGACCTGCTTTTGATACAATACCATATCCATACGGGTAAAATAGGAAGATATTTTATGTGGTAATGCCAGTTTTGCCAGTGAACAATTGTGTTTAGAAATTTTAAGGAAAGCATGTGTTTAATACGCAAATCAAATACCAAAAAGAAAAAGCCTCCAAAAAAAATGGAGGCTTTATAAATAAGCGGTTTTCCCGGAATATTAAGTTATGCCTGTTAAGGATAATAAAACAAAGGGATCCCGGAGTAATTGAATTTACAAAGGATTGAGATTTATTACAGCAACAAAAAAGGCTGCCTCCAAAAAGGCAGCCTGTTAATTTATAAGTTTCTTTTAGAACTTAATAACTTTCTTAACTGTTTTGTTTTTGCCTTGGCTAACTTCTACAAAGTAGCTTCCTGCTTTAAGTTCAGCGCCGAAAGTAATTGTTTCGCCGGCTTTCATTTGCAGTCTTTTGTGCTCTCTGCCTAAGTTATCAACGATCCTTACGTGCATTACTTCATTTGCATTGCTGCTAACAGCTTTTAGTTTGAATGAAGCAACACTTGGGTTAGGATAAACATTCACGTCAAGAGTTTGTTCCAAAGTAACATTAGGTTGAACTTTTATATTTCCCTTAACCAGAGGTTGTTCAGAACATGTTCCGATTTTCACAGGGAAGATACGTGCTTTCTGGCTTTGGCCGCAACCATTGTCGCCTATTGCAGTTATTTCACCGGTATAACCTGAAGTGCCCGGATAGTTAACAGTTATTGTGGTAGTACCTTGGCCACTGATTATTACAGCACCTTCAGGAACAGTCCACTGAAGCGAAGTTGCATTAGTAGGTAGCGATGGAACTCCATAAACATAAGTCCTGTCTTCGCATGAACCCGGGCTCAATTCCAGAATACCTGCTACTGAACCTGGAGCTAACTGAGCAAGAATAAGTACTCTTTCCTGGCTAACACCACATTCTCCAACTGCTTTAACACTTATTGACCCACCTGCATATTCGCTAGTGTAGTTAACAGTAATTTGATCTTCTGTAGCGGTGCTTGTCTGGCTTTGAAGTACTATTCCTTCAGGCAAAGTCCAAACATAAGTAACATTTGGAGATCTTGTTACAGAATAAACACCAACCTGACCTGATGGATATGCAGCGGAAGGTAACATTAAGCAAATATTCTTCGGACCAGATATTAAACCAGGAGTAGAAGGTATTGTACGCTTAACTGTTAAACTTCTTGCTGAACTTACACCACAGTCATTAACAGACCTTACTGTTATATTTCCGGTTGCAAACGAATTACTGAATACCACGTTAATAGAATTACCGGTTGTTGAGCCAATTATTGATGCACCGGCAGGAACAGTCCAGTTATATGACAGTGCTGAGGTAACCGCTGGAACTGAGTAGGTAACCTGAGTTGTTGTGCCAATGTATGAACACGCCTCTGTAGGTCCTGAGATAACATCTGGTGTTCCCGGTAACTGTGCAAGAAGATAGAAAATTCCTAAATCACTTGCTCCACAAGCTGCCATTCCTGTAACTCTAATTTGTTTATTAGGTTCATTTATAAAGCTTGGCAAAATTGTAACCACTAAAGTGTTAGTACCCTGGCCTGAAACTATACTAATACCAGGTCCTACTACCCAATTGTATGAGGTTATATTTGGATCGTTATTCACAGTATATGTCAACTGAACGCCGGTTCCTACATAGTTACAAACATTCTTGATTCCACTTACAACCGGAGCCGGTGGAATTGTTCTTCCTACAGCTATTGAACGAACTATAGGTTCTGTACATGGTGCAAGAGGCTCAACAGATACAGAAATATTTCCGCTTGTAAAGCTCATTGGATACCTGAACGAAATAGTGTTTGTACCTTGACCTGTAACATCGGTTGCCCCTGCCGGAATTGTCCAAACATAATTTGAAGCATTGCTTGCACTTACTGAATAAACCGCAAGCTGACCGCCTGAGCCCATGTATGCACATGCATTATCCGGTCCGCTGATAGCCGCGCCAACTTGCAGAGCCGGTGATACAGTTACAGTAACATTAGACTGAGTTGTACATCCATAAGAATTTGTTGCCGTAGCTGTGTACGTTGTTGTTTCTGTTGGATTTGCTGTTACAGAGTTTCCTGTTGTTGCACTTAAGCCTGTAGCAGGAGACCATGTAATTGGTACATTGCTCTGATATCCAAGGATAATATTTGGCCTTGTTCCACTTGTAGTACCTGATGAAGATGAACAGTTTGTTGTTATATTATCAGTAGAGCTGTAAACAGTTGACCCTGATTTTGTAGTTGAAGCAACATTTGCATTTTTTACTGATCCTCCACCACTGTTATTGTTAGAGAAGCAGAACTCAACAATTAAGTTCGAAGTTCCATTCCAAACAAATGGGGTATTTAATGTGTGGTTTGTATTAAATGGAACTGTACCCGCAGCTAGAACGTAATTGGTTGGGCCAAATACTGTAGTTGCAGCAGTTTCAAATGTTGATGTTAATGTAGAAGCAGAAGTATGCTTCATTTTAATTGTGAAGTTATTGAAAGTGTAAGGCCCTGTATAAGATGTAATATTAAAGCCAACACTATTAATAGATGAGCCGCCTTGGATTCCCATTGCATTTAATTCAGCTTTTGTATAAAGCATTTGAACGCGTGTTCCTCCCCAGTTTCCTTTATATGGTGTTGTTACCACATTAGATACTGTTCCTGTTCCAATAGTACCCGATTCTGAAATCAGTGAAGAAGCATTTAATACTGTGCTGCTTCCTTCGCAGATTGCTGCAGAAGTTGGGCTAAGAACTACCGGTGATGGTAAAGGATTTATTGTAACGGTTACAGGTGCTGAAGTATTTACACATCCGGTAACACCGTCAGTTACAGTTACTTTATATGCTCCACTTTCAGTTGCTGTATATGAAATTCCTGTTGCACCACTGATATTTCCGGCCGCATTCGACCACTGGTAGGTAGCGTTTGCAGCATTTGTATTTGCAGTTAGTGTTTGTGTAGCAGGTGAACATAAAGTAATTGGCCCTGCTTCAGCAATAGACACCACAGGAAGTGGATTAACATTTACTGTAACAGAAGAGGTTGTTTGATTTCCACAAGCATCTTTAACTGTTACTGTGTAAGTGGTAGTTACAGTAGGATTAACAACTTTAGTTTGTGAAGTTGCAATTACATCCTGGCCATCACTCCAAGAATACGTGAATGGAGCACCACCGGTTACTTCAACACTTAATGTAGAGCTTCCGCCAACACATATAGTAGTCTCACTTGCACTTGCTGTTGCAGAAACAGGAAGAACATTTACAGTTACCTGTGATGTTGCTGAACTACAGCCTGTAGTGTTGTTAACTGCAGACACTGTGTATGTGGTTGTAGTAGTTGGGTTAACCGTAACTGAAGCCCCGGTTAGGTTGCCCGGTGTCCATGTGTAGGTATTCTGGTTAGAAACATTTGTTCCTACAGATCCGCTGAATATTACATTAAGCCTGCTTGTTGTTGTTGTTCCGGAAGGATTACCTGATGTGGCCACAGGAACATCAAAAGAGTAAATTGTTCTGCTGAATCCTGTAGTTGTTGTATAATATGTTTGAGCATTATACAATGCATCTGCCCCTTCCTGATAAACATCAATTATAATATTTGATGTTCCATCCCAGTTAAACGGTGTTGCAAAATTTATTTTGTTTAATCCCACAGCATGTGTATATGTGGCAGGTCCGTAAACTGTTGTAAAGCCGGTAGTTTCAAATGCGCTAAGAGATGCATTTGTTGTTGTTTTAAGTCTTACAGTGTAGTTATCATTTGTAGCACCGTCTCCAACTGATGTTACATTGTATGTAATTGCTGTTATATTTCCTGCCTGTAATCCTGCAGCATTAAGTTCAGCTGCAGTGAATACTGCCTGGCTCCAGAATGAAGAACGCCTGTTTACGAAAGCTGACAATTCAGTTGTTGTACTTCCTACAGAAGTTCCGTTTCCAACAGGCTCTGAATCTCCTGCTCCTACAGAAAGGCTTTGCGCTTTTAATACTGTAGGTGCTCCGGCGCAAATTTCACTTGGAGTTGCTGTAAGTGTAGTAATAGTTGGGTTTGCATTTACTGAAACCACAACTGATGAAACTGTAGTACAAGGACCCGCAGCATCAAAACCGGTAACGGTATAAGTATAGGTTCCTGGGGCAGTAGGCGTTAGAGCCTGAGTTCCACCGGTTGTACCATTAGTTAAGCCGCTTCCTGTTTCAGGCGAAACCGTCCATGTATAAACATAGTTTTGATTTGATCCTGTTTGGTTCACACTTAGGTTAAAGCTTCCACCTTCACAAATTGAAGATGATGAAGCAACTGCAGTAATTGCATCAGGAGTATTTACAGTAGCTGTTACAGCGCTACGAGGGCCTTCGCAGGTTCCATCAGTAGAAGAAACATACCATGTTGTTGTAGTGTTAATTTCTCCGTTAAAAGTAGAACCTCCTGTTTGAACAAGATTTCCTCCTGTTGCTGCATCATACCATAAGAAAGTACCCGCGCC
>JAFDXB010000016.1 GCA_018268175.1 Bacteroidota bacterium
CCTGCGCTTTTTTTCAAAAAACGTTTGTACATAACAGTTAATAAACTACCTATTTACAAAAACCTTCTGAGTTATGGTTTTAAGTACTTTGTACAAATTCAGTCGTGAACGTCGTGGTTACCTTTAACCACTAAAAGCACGAAGAATTAAAAAAACATGGTGTCATACTGCACAATAGATTGGGGTTTATACATTGGTTTTGTGTCGCTCCTCCGGAGCTTGCTGGTATTTTAAATTTTTTGGCTATTAATATTTCGTCCCTCCGGGACTGGATGTCTCAATTTTTTAGATTGACACAATCTTTAAGAATGATAATATTTAAAAAACCAAATCTCTCAATAAAAGTTTCTTACCATTAATTAATAAAAAGACACCATCCCAAAGGGATGAAACTTTTTTAACAACCAAAAATATTGAAGGATTGAAATTTAGGAATGTATCTGCCCTTAATTAAAAGAAAACGTTTGTACATAACCGTTAGTAAGCCGTCTATCTTCCGTAATCGTCCTGAACACGTACTATATCTGATTCATCACTTGGATTTTCCGGGTCTGTATGCCGCCATATTTCAGCAATTATTCCCCAATCGTTTAACCCGATTAATCTGTGCCTTTCTCCCTGTTTTAATTCAACTATCTTACCTTCGGTAAAAGTTTGAATTTCGTTCTCATCATCAGTTTCACTGGTTATTATTCCCACTGTTCCACCTATAACTTTCCATATTTCCGCTCTGCGGAAATGATATTGCCAGCTTAATCTTTTTTTGGGTGCTACTATTAGAATTTTTGGTGACAATTTATTTCCAATAGTAAGTTCATCAACAGATAAATGTGGAAAATATTTTGATATAAAAATTTCTGTATCGTTTTCGTCAATGCATAAAAAACCACCCCACGGACGTGAATCGTCAATTTTGCTAACTCTCATGTTAGCAGACGTTTCATTGAGGAATTTTTCAAAAATACTTTCCTTTGCAATCATGTTGAAATTTTATCTTCCCATATAAACCATCAATATCTGAACATCACTTGGATTAACGCCGGAAATCCTGCTTGCCTGGCCTAAAGTGGAAGGCCTGATTTTTAAAAATTTCTGACGTGCTTCTGTGCTTAAAGAAACTAAATTATTATAATTAAAATTATCAGGAATTTTTAAATTTTCCAACTCACTCATTTTATTCACCAATTCCTTTTCCTTATTAATATAGGTTTCGTACTTAATTTGTATTTCTGCTTGTTCAAGTTCTTCAGCGGAATAGTCTTTAAGTTTTAAATTTAAATTTTCGGCAAACATTAAACCTTTCAAATCTACGCCGGGCCTTAGTAATAATTGAGAAGCCTTTTGTTTGTTCACTAACGTTGAAGAACAAACGTTTTCTAAATATTTATTGATATCTTTTGGTTCTAAAGATATGTTTGCAAGTATTTCCTTTATCTCATCAACTTTTTGTTTTTTTCTTAAAAGGTTATCCATTCTTTCTTGCGAAGCAAGGCCTAAACGATATGAAATTTCAGTTAAACGAATATCTGCATTATCCTGCCTGAGTAATGTTCTGTATTCGGCTCTGCTTGTAAACATTCTGTAAGGTTCATCGGTACCTTTATTAATCAGGTCGTCAATTAGAACTCCAATATAAGCTTCGCTTCTTTTTAATATTAAAGGATCTTGATTTATTGTTTTAAGATGAGCGTTAATTCCTGCCATTAACCCCTGGCAAGCAGCCTCTTCATAACCTGTAGTTCCGTTTATTTGGCCGGCAAAAAATAAATTATTTATCTTTTTTGTTTCAAGGCTGGATTTTAATTGTGTTGGTGGAAAATAATCATATTCAATTGCATACCCCGGCCTGAACATTTTGCAATTTTCAAATCCGGGAACGAGGCGCAAAGCTTTCAACTGAACATCTTCCGGTAAAGAGGAAGAAAAGCCATTTACATATACTTCAACAGTTTTCCAACCTTCAGGTTCAACAAATATTTGATGCCTTTCTTTTTCGGCAAATCGGCTGATTTTATCTTCAACACTCGGACAATATCGTGGGCCGGTTCCCTCTATTCTACCCTGGTACATTGGGCTTTTATCAAACCCTGTCTTTAAAACTTCGTGAACCTCCTTATTTGTATAGGTAATCCAGCAACTGCGCTGCTCATGAGATTTTAATGTAGGATTTTCAAGATAGCTGAAGGAACCGACAAATTCGTCTCCTTTTTGTTCTTCCATTTTAGAGTAATCGAGGCTTCTACCATCAATTCTCGGCGGCGTACCTGTTTTAAGACGGCTGGCTTCAAAACCAAGCGACACAAGTTGTTCAGTAATGCCTTTGGCAGATTTTTCTGCAACCCGGCCTCCACCAAATTTTTTTTCACCTATATGTATAGTTCCATTTAAAAAAGTACCATTTGTAAGAATGACTGTTTTCGATTTAATCTCATGACCCATTCCGGTGGTAACACCGCAAACCGTATCATTGTTAACAATAATTCCGGTCACCATATCCTGATAAAAATCCACATTTGGGGTTTGTTCCAGCAATTCTCGCCATATTCCTGCAAAAACCATCCTGTCGCTTTGAACACGAGGGCTCCACATTGCAGGCCCTTTACTATGATTGAGCATACGGTATTGTATAGCGCTTCTGTTGGTAACTATGCCACTATAACCTCCAAGTGCGTCAATTTCTTTTACTATCTGGCCTTTTGCTATTCCGCCCATGGCGGGATTACAACTCATTTGCGCAATAGTTTGCATATTCATGGTTACAAGTAAAACCCTGCTTCCCATGTTGGCGGAAGCAGCAGCGGCTTCACATCCTGCATGTCCACCTCCTACTACAATTACATCGTATTCTAAAAACATAAGTTTGCAAAGATAATATGTATCTTTTATGGAATTTTATAAATTAACTTTTTTCACTTTTTGAAGCTAACCGAAACGCTTTAGTAATTCACGTTCAGCAAAAAGTTCACTTATAGATTCCCCTGCATTTAAACGTTGCAATTCAACAGAAGATAGAACGGATTCATCTTTTAATCTTTTGCTTTGATTTTTAAGGAATTGTTCGGAACTTTTATTCAGGGTTGATGAATTCAATAATTCCTCAATTTTTTTTACCATTTTTCCTGTCATTTCCAATTCCGTAATTTCAAATATTTTAGAGAAATAGTTTAAAGCAGAAAACAAGTTACTGTTTTCATTAACTCCGAATACCACTCTTATATTTGTGAAATGCCAGTATAATTTTAAGTCATCTTCGGAGGCTAA
>JAFDXB010000170.1 GCA_018268175.1 Bacteroidota bacterium
AATTCAATATACATTGATAAATGGGATTATCAGGGTGGAAATGATATCCCGTTTTGGAAATTCAGGGCAAGGCCCGTGATGAAATATGAAGAAGCGGGAATGATACGTGAACGGTCAACTTTAACTGAAAATGTTTCATTCCTGATGCAGGCAAATTTAAATGTTTCTTATAAAAGTGATGTGTTAGAAAATACGCCAATTTATGGTGTAACGGAAGAGCAAATCGGCATTCAGCCGATAAAATTTGAAACCGGAAGATATTTTTCACCTTCGGAGTTTATTCACGGAACAAATGTGGCTGTGGTTGGGTATAATGTGGCAGAAAATTTATTTGGTTTTGTCTCCGCCGCTGTCGGAAAGCAGATTGATATTAAAGGAAAAAAAGCTTTAATAATTGGAGTAATTGCTAAAGAAGGAAAAAGCTTTATTGGTATGGACCACGATGAATGCGTAATGTTGACATACAATTTTTCAAAATCTATTATAAATCCGGAACAGTCAAATCCTGTTATAATTGCCAAGGGAAAAGAAGGTGTAAGTTCCCAGGCATTAACATCAGAACTAGAAGGGATAATGAGGCAAATAAGAAAATTATCACCGAAACAGGAAGATAATTTTTCATTAAACAGTGTTGAGGCATTGAGTAAATCGTTATCGCAATCATTTGTAATGATAAACATTGTAGGAGCGATTATTGGAGGTATCAGTTTGATTGTTGGAATGTTTGGAATAGCAAATATTATGTTTGTAACAGTTAAGGAAAGAACACCAGTAATAGGATTAAAAAAGGCAATAGGAGCAAAGAAAGCTTCAATACTTTTTGAATTTTTAATGGAAGCCGCAATATTATGTATCATTGGCGGGGCGTTTGGTTTAATGCTTGTTTACATTTTAACTTTGATATTATCAGGTCCGTTAAATTTCCCGGTTTTTATTTCTATTCCATTAATGATTTTTACTGTATTCCTTTGCATTATTATTGGCATTCTTGCAGGCATTATTCCTGCAGCAAAGGCTTCAAACCTTGATCCGGTGGTGGCTATACGATCTTAAAATAAAAATAGTGATAAAAATACTTGCTATAGAATCATCATGCGATGAAACCTCAGCTTCAGTATGCAGCGAAGGAAATATATTATCGAATATTATTGCAACTCAAGAAATTCATAAAAAGTATGGCGGAGTAGTCCCGGAACTTGCAAGCCGTGCCCACATGCAAAAAATTGTTCCTGTAGTGCAGGAAGCATTGAGTGTTGCAGAAACTGCACTTTCGGAAATTGATGCAATTGCATTTACAAAAACTCCCGGATTGATTGGCGCTTTACTTGTTGGAGCTGAATTTGCAAAATCATTATCACTTGCGTTAGATGTTCCCCTTATAGGTGTTCACCATATGCAGGCTCATGTTCTTGCAAATTTGATAGAAGATTCCAAACCGGCTTTTCCTTTTTTATGCCTTACAGTAAGTGGCGGCCATACTCAAATAGTATTATGCCATTCTCCAACAAAGTTGGAAGTAATTGGAACTACAATAGATGATGCCGTTGGCGAAGCTTTTGATAAAACTGCCAAAATGATCGGCCTTCCCTACCCCGGCGGTCCGTTGATTGATAAATATGCAAAAAACGGAAACCCGTTTGCGTATAAATTTCCGGAACCAAAAATAGATGCACTTGACTTCAGCTTTAGCGGTATAAAAACAGCAATTTTATATTTTCTGCAAAATGCAGGAAAATCAACTGTTTATAAAGAAAACTCTAATGTAAGTGATGAGGAAAAGCAAAATTTTATTGATAAAAATTTGAATGACATTTGCGCTTCTGTTCAGCATAGCCTGATAAAAATTTTATTAAAAAAACTATTAAAAGCATCAGAACAAACGGGAATAAAAGAAATATGTATTGCCGGTGGCGTAAGTGCAAATTCATATTTGCGCAGCGAATTTAAAAAGCTTGGTGAAACACAAGGCTGGCGTACGTTTATACCTGCATTTCAATATTGCACAGACAATGCGGCAATGATAGCCATTACAGCATATTACAAATTTTTAAACAACGAATTTTCATTGCTGAGCGAAGTACCGGCAGCACGATCTGATTGGTAAGATGGCAAACAGTTATTTTGATTTTAAACATTTCAGAATTAATCAGCAGGATTGCAATATGAAAGTTTGCACAGATTCATGTTTATTCGGTGCGTGGGCAGCAAGCGAAATTCAATCTTTTGAAAATAGCAGATTACTGGATATTGGCACAGGCACAGGGCTTTTGAGTTTAATGATTGCACAACAAAATTCTTTAATAAAAATTGATGCTATAGAGATAGAAAAAAAAGATGCATTGCAAGCTGCAAATAATGTTTCAGAATCGGTATTTGCAAAAAAGATAAATGTAATTAATGAGGATATAAAAACCTTTAATTCTGATATTAAGTATGACAATATAATTTGCAATCCGCCATTTTTTTCAAATAGTTTATTATCACCGGACGTTGATAAAAACACAGCAAAACATCAGTCTGAACTGGATTTGAAGACGCTTATCAACATTTCAAAAAACCTGTTAAAACCTACCGGAGATTTCTTTTTACTCATGCCGTATGTGAGATACAATGAGATAATTTCGGAAATAAGAAACATTTCAAAAATGGTAAAAGTACGGCCGCACAGTAATAAAGATTTTTTCAGAATAATGCTAAAATTCAGCGATCGTAATTCATGCCTTCAGGAAAGTGAAATAAGTATTAAAGAAAATGGAGAATATACTGAGGAGTTTAAAATCCTGCTGAAAAATTTTTATCTTGATTTTTGATTTCTTGATTTCTTGATTTTTGATTTCTTGATTTTGGATTTTTGATTTCTTGATTTTGGATTTCTTGATTCTGGATTTCTTGATTTTTTCCAAACACACAATCTAAAATCGTAAATCTAAAATCGTCAATCTAAAATCGTAAATCTTAAATCGTAAATCTAAAATCGTAAATCTAAAATCGTCAATCGTAAATTAAATACTCGCATATTCTTTCATATAAAGAAAAGGTGTATTTAGCGAACCTCTTTTTGTTATTGTTGCTTTGTAAATAATATCGCTTTTGTCTTTAAGCATTTCCGGAATAATAAATTTTATCATTTGTTCTCCGAAGTAAGTGCTTGCATCCCTCGGTAGTTCATTAGGCAGATTCCCTACAGCCATTATGTCTATTGATGTTGGTAAGAATGGTTCGGTTTTTTCACCTGATTTTTTGTCTACACCATAAACCGGATCTTCAATTGTAGAATCACCTAAATTACAAGGCACTGATCCATGCATATCATCGGTAACATCAGCGATAGTTTGTATTTTAAAATCTGGTTTAGAGATATCTTCCATTTCAAACAAACGCGGAATATCTTTATCCCAATAAATTCCATTCATTAAAATATCTGTGTGTGGAATGTATTTATGGAATTTGCACTTATAATTTGCAGGGTTTTTATGAAAATCTTCTCTTGAATAATTTCCATTTTCATCTTCATAAAGCAGGCCGCCTTTTAGATGAACATACACAGGATACTTAAATGTTTTATTTAAAAAATCTTCGGGTTCTACCTCATGAATGCCAAGAAGGTTCACAATTTCTACGAGGCCGTGGGAAACCCTGCCACTGCCGGTTAACACTATTTTTACTGGAGGTATTTTAAGTCCGAAGTAAGTATGAATTAAGTGCTGAAATGTTTTAGCCTCACTAACTTTTTGGAGAGAAAAAGCGCCCGTACGTTTACCGAAAGCAAGCATACCGTTGTGAGCTCCTACTACTCCTGCAAAAAAGCCAAAGCCAATTATTCTTGCACCATCTTCATGTTCAAGGCATTCATAATCTATCAGCGTAATATTTTTTCGAATAATTTCCTGAAGTAAATGCCTGTTATAAGGTTGAAGTTTTTTTGTATGAGAAAAGAACAGATAAGTTTTATTGTCAATGAGCATTTCAACAGGCACTTCCTTAATTCCAAGCATAACATCGCAATGAGATATATCGTCTGTAACAGTTATTCCTGCTGCTTTATATTCATCATCAGAGAAACATCTACCGGCAGAATGCTGAACATAAATCGAAATTTGAGGATACAATTCCATAACAGTTTTGCACTGCTGTGGTGTTAAGGCAACTCGGTTATCGGAAGGAATTTTACCTTCTTTAATTAAAGCAATTTTCACTTCAAAATTTTTGTTGCGCAATTTACATTAATAAAATTATGAACTGCAAAACAAGATTTTTTATAAACCTTTTGGCTATAATTTTTGGATGGTGTAATATTGCAGCCACTTGTGCCGCCCGGGTGGCGGAATTGGTAGACGCAGCAGACTCAAAATCTGCCGTTCGCAAGAATGTATCGGTTCGATTCCGATCCCGGGCACAAAAAGAGCTGTCAAATGACAGCTTTTTTTATTCATAGTTTTGCCAAATGGAGTTAAAACAAATTATTGCAGAAAGAATAAAACAAGCAGGCCCTATATCCTTTAAAGACTTTATGGAAATGGCATTGTATTATCCTGAGTTGGGATATTATAATTCGGAAAGGCCGGTTATTGGCAAAGAAGGCGATTTTTTCACAAGCCCTTCAGTGTCTCCGGCATTTGGCGCTATGATTTCCCGCGAGGCGGAAAAGTATAAAGCAAATCTTTCAGAACCACTCACTTTTGTTGAATATGGGGCAGGAAATGGCAGCCTTTGTAATGATATAATAAAATATTTTTCGCCTGAAAAAGTAAATTATTACATAATTGAAAAGAGCAAAAGGCTGCAAGAAAAACAAAAAAAACTTCTGGGAGATAAAGTTAAATGGGTGGAAAGCATATCCGAAATTCATAATTTATCAGGTGTTGTTTTATCAAACGAAGTGCCTGATAATTTTGCCGTTCATGTAGTTTATATGGATGAAATTTTACAAGAAATACATGTTGATTATAAAGATGGAAAATTCATAGAAACAATGCTACCAGCTTCAGATAAACTGAAAAAATATTTCAGCGATATTGATGTTACTTTACCAAAGGGTTATAGAACTGAAGTAAACCTTGAAGCAATAGAATGGATAAATGAAATTGAAAAAAACATAAAAAAGGGAATTGTAATAACGATTGATTACGGCTTTGAATGTTCAGAATTATACAGTGCAAAACGGCGCGAAGGAACAATAACATGTTACCATAACCATAAAATAAATTATGATCCATACATCAATGTAGGAGATCAGGATATAACCACACACATTAATTTTTCTGCTTTGCAGAAGTTATCGAATCTAAAAACTGAAAGGTTTACGGATCAGGCGTCATTTCTTGCTGAAAACGGTTTGGTGTCATATTTACAGGACTCAATAAAAAATGAACCGGACTTAATTTCAGCAATAAAAAAAATCGGGTTTGTAAAGAATATGTTGCTGTTTGAAATGGGGCCGCGATTTAAAGTACTTGTACAAAGCAAAGGAATTTAAAAAGATCCGGAAGCGCCCCCTCCGCCAAAACTACCTCCCCCGTATTTAAATTCGCCCGCGGCGCTATTTTCAGGAAGAAAAGGAGTAACAGTTTCTGCATTGTTCACTTGATCAATTTCAACACAAACAAAACCTGATTTTGGAACATTTAAAATTTTAATAACAACAATACATAATAATAGAATTAAAACACTTACCAAGCAAAATAAACCGTAAAATTTTAAACCGGAAAAAAGAAAGATAATAGAAGCAATATTAAATAACAGCGCCAAAATTCCGGTTCTGAGCAGCAATAAACTTTTTAGTTTAACAGCAAAAAAAATAA
>JAFDXB010000171.1 GCA_018268175.1 Bacteroidota bacterium
AAGAGTAATCCTTAATCTTGTGTCAAGGAAACTTTTTGCAATCTGCAGGTAAGCTCCATATTCATTAATATCAATTGTGCCTGTTGAATCTGCAAACAAAGTTCCTTCAGAATTTAAAACATACTTCTTGTAATTACCGCCAATTAAAACGTCAGCAAATTTAGACGTTACATGGCTTAAATTATACTGTCCTTCCACCTGATATAGATCTGTTTTATCAACAAACAATCCTCCTTTAGGAATTGGAATTGATCTAACTTTATCGAAAAGGGTTTTAAATTCTTTACTTCCGGGAGCCGGACGGCCTATATCTGCTACTGAACGGGCTGCATTGTGAGCATCCATATCTGACAGGCCCGCTAATTTATTTGCAAGAAATGCTTGTGCATACTGCACATACCAGTCTGATTGCTGTGGGGCAGGAGTTACTCCATCAGCAGCATAAGAAATTGATTTTTTCCAAGCTTCATTTGTTAATCGGGTTGTAATTGTAGCATTAAATGATTCTCCCGCATTTTCCTGAGTTGTATAAGCACGAACCATCCAGTTTTTACTGTTTAATTCAAACTTATATTGCCCAACTTTCAAATTTTTAAGAGAGTATCTGTCACTTCCTGTGTAAACAGTATTACCTGTTCCCCAGTAACCCTCAAGAATTGCTTCTGTATTTCTAAATATTTTATAGTTCAAAGAACCACCAATTTTATAATTTAATGTTGTTGGATCAATTATATCTTCTTCTTTATAACCTGTTCTTGAAACATTAACCGGATTTACAACAAGAGTATTTATGAAATCATTTAAGAAAGGGGCTTGTGCTCCTATACCTTTTAAAATAGGACGAATATCTGCAGTTGTTTCATCACCATAAACATTGATACCATCATAGTTAGGGTCTGTTTCACGGGTTCCCGGAATTACTTCCCCAAGAGTTCCTATTCTGTTGTAGTTACGGTAATCTCGTGCCACCCAGTCTTTAGCCTGGATTAGTTCAGATGTAATTTTAAAAGCAAATTTCTCAGAAACCTTTTTAGCCCATCTTACATTCCAGTTGTAGTATGGAGATGCAGGACGTTGCTTTCCATCGGTATGCATAATGCCTGTTTTAACTTCAAAAGAAAACCCTTGATATTTGAATGGGTTTTTGCTGTTTATTAAAAGAGTACCATTCATACCACCCGGACCATAAAGGGCAGACGAAGCACCCGGTAGAAGTTCCATGCTTTCAACATCAAGCTGGCTTAAACCAACAATGCTTCCTACAGAAAAATTCAATCCCGGAGCCTGGTTATCCATTCCGTCAACTATTTGATTAAACCTTGTGTTACCACTTCCGGAAAAACCTCTGGTAGAAGGAGTTTTAAAAGTTAATGAAGAAGTTACAACATCAACACCTTTTAAGTTTGTAACAACATCATAATAGTTAGCGGCAGGTGCTGTTCTGATTGCCGCCACTCCTACTCTTTCAACTGATACAGGAGATTCAAGCATACGCTCAGCAACCCTTGTTGCAGAAACAACAACCTCCTGGCCTAATGTATTTTTCGGCTGAAGAGAAATGTTTATTTCACCGGGATCAGATGTAAAAGTTTTTTCAATATTTTCATATCCCACCGATGAAAAAACAATTGTAACCGGGAAATTTTTAATCGTTAAAACAAAGTCTCCTTTGTCATCTGTGTAAGTTCCTTCAGTGCCATCTTTTACAGTAACAGAAACTGCTGATGCGTTTTCCTGAGTGCCGGCATTTTTTACATTTCCACGCAGTGTTATATTTTGCGCCATTGCGGAAATGGAAAATACACTAAGCAATAAAAACATCACTGAAAATCCTGTAAGTTTTCTCATGTTTGATAGTTTTGGTTAGTTATTTTACGGAAAAATAACGATTTCATTTATTAAAAAAATAAATTGTTGCTTTTTGTTTAAAAATATTGAATGTTGCATGACCAAAATCATACTTTAAAGTGAATAATTCCATTCTTCCTTATCAAACTTCATTCTATCAAGGCAAGGTTAGAGACGTGTACACAATAGCTGATAAGTTTATTGTAATGCTTGCCTCCAACAGGCTTTCAGCTTTTGATGTTATACTGCCTTGCAGAATTCCATACAAAGGCCAGGTGCTTAATCAACTTGCTGGGTATATGCTTAATAAATGCCGCGATATTGTTCCTGTGTGGCTTTTAAAAATGCCGTGCCCATCCGCTTCTATCGGCCTAAAATGCGAACCTTTTAAAATTGAAGTTGTGGTAAGAGGAAACCTTACAGGCCACGCCTGGCGTGAATATTCTTCCGGTAACAGATATTTATGCGGAAATAAACTTCCGGAAAATATGTTCGAAAATCAATTTTTTCAAAATCCTATAATTACTCCAACCACTAAAGCATCAGCGGGCCATGATGAAGATATTTCACCGGAAGAAATTATTAAACATGGCTTGGCCACAGAAGATGAGTGGCAGAATATTTCAAATTATGCAATTCAATTGTTTAAAAGAGGTAATGAAATTGCCGGTGCCCGAGGTTTGATACTTGCAGACACCAAATATGAATTTGGAATGTACAATGGAACCATAATGTTAATGGATGAAATTCATACACCCGATTCATCCAGATACTTTTTTAAAGAGGGTTTTAATGAAATTATCACCAAAGGTGAAAAGCCGGAACAATTAAGTAAAGAATTTGTGAGGGAATGGCTTATACAAAACAATTTTATGGGTAAGCCAGGGCAAATTATTCCTGAGTTTTCTGAGAACTT
>JAFDXB010000172.1 GCA_018268175.1 Bacteroidota bacterium
GATTTTGGATTTTGGATTTCTTGATTTACCCCACTCTACAATATAAAATCTAAAATCACACAATCGTCAATCTAAAATCTAAAATCTAAAATCACACAATCTAAAATCGTCAATCTAAAATCGTAAATCGTAAATAATTTTGGATTTCTTGATTTTGGATTTCTTGATTTTGGATTTCTTGATTTTGGATTTCTTGATTTTTGAGATTATAGCAAAAAAAAGCTGCATAAATGCAGCTCTTTTTTTATTTTGTTGTTAATCTGGTTTTTTACCATGTAAATAACTGTTAAGAGTACTTATAACAGTTTGATCGTTTTCGTCTTTTTTTACAGAGTAGTTACTATAAAAAGAATCAACGTTTGCAATTTGGTTGTGCATTTCCATATTGCGGCGAAGGTAAGCTGGTACCGCTTCAAACTCACTATTCGGATCAGAAGCATTAATATTAAAAGATAAACTTCTCAATTTTGCAATCCGATCTTTAGCCCGGCGCCTTAACTCCTCTGTTTCGTCCTGCATCGCAGGTTCCTCAACAGATGTGAACATGTTAGGCTGAGTTTGATCAACTGGCTCTTCCTCCGCCGCTGTCTGGGAATCTTTAACAACCACAAACATTTCGGTCGCAGGTTCGTCGGCCTGCAACTTAATATGCAAGGGCTGTGGTTCCTCGGTCGAATTGGATTGTTGGGTCGGCTTGGCCTCCACATATATGTTTGAAGGCTTTACCGGTAAACTCCCCGACGAAAGAGAGTTCATATTGCTAGCTTCTTCTTTTTCGGGTTCTTCTAAATGCCCTGTTACATCTTCTTTAATATGTTCTTCAAACACAATAAATGACGGGCTTTCAGCCGGTGAAGTTATCTCAAAAATCTCTTGTTTTTCTTCCTTCTTTTCAACAGTATTTTTACTTGGGGTTTCTCCTACTTCCACACTGTCAAATAATGTTGGTGTGTTGTTTTGAGTTGTGTTATCCACATCCGCCACCGGCGGAACTTTTGGTGCTGCTTTAGGAATTTCAGGAATTTCTAATTCCAAAACAATTTTTTTATCCTTTTCATCTTTTACAACTTCACTCTTCGGAAACGGATCTTTATGCTCAAAACCGGTTGCTATAAGAGTAATTCCAATTTGGCCGCCCAAATCATTGTCATAACCCATTCCCAGTATTACATCTGTATCTTCACCGGCCTGGCTTAGCAAATGGTTTTGAATTATATCAACTTCGTCCATTGTAAATTCATGTTCGCCTTCGGCGGAATTGATGTTTATCAAAATCCATTTTGCCCCTCTTATATCATCATCATTTAGCAACGGTGAGTTAAGGGCGCTTTCAATAGCTTTATAAGCTCTGTTTTCACCTTCTGCACGGGCACTTCCCAAAATAGCAACACCACCGTTTTTCATTACAGTGCATACATCTGCAAAGTCAACATTAATTTGCCCCGTGCTGTGAATTACATCTGTAATACATTTTGCGGCTGTTGCAAGTACATTATCAGCTTTAGTAAAAGCATCTTTCATTTTTAAATTGCCGTATTGATGGCGCAGTTTATCGTTGCTAATAACAAGAAGTGTATCAACATTTTCTTTTAGCAGCCTGATGCCTTCTTCGGCCTGGGCAATTCTTTTCTTTCCCTCATAAGAAAAAGGAGTTGTAACAATACCAACTGTAAGAATGCCTAACTTTTTACATATTTGAGCCAAAATAGGCGCACCACCTGTTCCGGTTCCGCCGCCCATACCGGCGGTAATAAATGCCATTTTTGTATTTACCTCAAGAATTTTTTCTATCTCTTCAAGGCTTTCTTCAGTTGCTCTTTTTCCAACCTCCGGATTAGCTCCTGCGCCCAAACCTTGTGTTAGTAAGGGACCTAATTGTATTTTATTTGGAACTTTACTTTGTGCAATAGCTTGCGAATCGGTATTGCAAACAATAAAATTTACACCTTCTATATTTTGTTGAAACATGTGGTTCACGGCATTGCCGCCGCCACCACCAACACCAATTACTTTTATTATAGAAGACTGATCTTTCGGTAAATCAAACTGAATCATAAATTTAGATTTAGTTGGTTAGTATTATTATAATTTAGTATCACCTTCTTCTCCGAAGATTTCAATGATACCTGTTTTTATTCTGTCTAAAAATGCTTTTCTTTTACTTCCTCTCTGTGGGGCTTCCTTTACCGGAGCCTCGGTTATTAACTCCTCCTGCTTCTCTTCATTTGGTAACACTACTTCTTCAGTTTTGTAGGCCTGGCTTTGCCTGCTATATGTATTTTCGTAATCATTATATCCTTTCAATATTAAACCTATACATGTACTGTACATTGGTTTTGCAAGTTCTTCAATCTGATTCGATGATAAGTGCTCATTTGGATATCCTATTCTTGCATTAAGGCCTGTTATATATTCGGTTAACTGAATTAAATTTTTCAATTGCGAACCTCCTCCTGTTAAAATAACACCACCATTCAGCATTTTATTATCGAGGCCAACTTGTTTAATATGGTAAGCCACAAAATCCATTATCTCACTCATACGGGCTTGAATAATGCCTGCAAGTGTTTTAACAGAAATTTCTTTTGGCGGCATTCCTTTAATTCCCGGAATTGTGATAAAAACATTTTGTTTTGCTTCATCTGTAAGTGCGCTGCCAAATTGAATCTTCATTTGTTCGGCATGTGCCCGCAAAACTCCAAGGCCTACTCTTATATCACTTGTAATATTTTCCCCACCAAAAGGTATAACAGTTGTGTGCCTTAAAATTCCTTCATAAAAAATTGCCATATCGGTTGTACCGCCGCCTATATCTACAATACAAACACCTGCCTCAAGGTCTTGGTCGCACATAACTGCTGCCGCAGAAGCGAGTGGCTGAAGCACAAGGTCTTTTGTTTTCAACCCTGAACGTGAAACACTTCTGTTTATATTTTTAATAGCATTTTTATCTCCGGTAATGATGTGAAAATTAGCGCCCACTTTTACACCGCTGTATCCAACAGGGTTGGCAATATTTTGAAAATTATCAACGGTGAATTGTTGCGGAATAACATCAATAATCTGGTCACCAGCCGGAATATAGGTTTTGTACTGATCCATTATCAATTTATCAATTTCCTCCTGGCTGATTTCAGTGTCAAGATCTTGCCTTACTATATCTCCGCGAGTTTGCAAACTTTTAATATGGTGGCCGGCAATGCCTACATACACTTCATTAATTTCAAGTGTAGGATTTGAAGCAAGGCAATTTTCCAAAGCAGTTTGTATTGCCTTTATGGTTAGATCAATATTTAACACCATGCCATGCTCAACTCCATGGCTGTTAGCGCGGCCAAAGCCAAGAATATCAAGCTTTCCATATTCATTTTTCCGTCCGGCAATTGCAACAATTTTTGTAGTTCCTATATCGAGGCCAACAATAACAGGCCTTTCAGTTGACTCAACGTCCGGGTTTGAAATGTTTAAAATGTGCTCCATTTGTTTTTATTTAAAAATTTTTATTAATAATCATTTTCAATCTTTTCATGTTCTTTTGGCATCACGGCTTTTGGAACTTTATTAACCGATTTATCTTTATTTATTTTTTCAGTTTTTACGGGTTTTTCTTTCGGCTTCTCAATAATTTTTTCCTTTTTCGCCTCCTTAACAATTGGTTTGTTAACAACCTTTGTTTTTTCTTTTGGCTTTGTAACAGGAACTACTTTTACTTCCTTTTTTTCGTCTTGCTTTTTTTGAGGCGAAGGTGCAACAATTGTTTTTGTTTCACTCTTTTTTGACGCATCTATATTTGCACTTTTTATCAACGTTTCCGAAGAAATATTTGGCATTCCATAAATTGTCATTTCACCCGGTTCATCTCTTTGAAAAGATTGCATTACCATACTTTCGTCAGTATTCTTTTCAACCTCAGATGTTTTTGTAAATAAAGTATCACCGGCGCGTTGTTGAGTATATTCAGCAAGCGCTTTCATTAGCCTTATTGTTTGCAATGAATCTGAAATTATATCTTCCTTGCTTCTGATTTTTGCAACAACCTGGTCCTTAAACTTTAGATTAATAACATTATACTTCGCAACTCCTGTTTTGGGAATAACATTTTTATAAAACAATTTCAGCCTGCGGAATTTATTTTCATAATCATCGGCCCCGCCGAATAATATGACCTGGTCGCCAATTTTTGGAAATAATTCAAATTGCCGGTTTGAAATGTCAATCTGATCAATCATTGCCATGAGGAAGGAATCAGCATTCAATTCGTTAGCAATAGTTAAAACTTGCGCCATTAAATTTTTATCAACTCCTGTCAACACTTTAGAATCTGAAGGAAAATTTGTAAACACCGGAACCCTTGCAGAAAATTTTTCGCTTAAAGGTAAAATGTTCATTGCACTGTCAATATAATATGAAAAACCGCCGGCTGTAAATACTCTTGCCACAGGTTCTTTCTCATCTACAAACACCTGAAGCACACCTTCTGTATCGAAAAACAACTCAGCATTATTTACCCAAATATCTCTTTCCAAAATTTTTTCAATCTTTCTCAAATCAAAATCCTGCAAAGTTTTGTTTTTAATATTTTTTCCGGTTTGGTTAACTATAATATTTTCTATATCATGTTTATCTATAAAAAAATGGTTGCTTGCGCCGGAAATAGTAATATTTATTCCTGCACATTTACGAACATCATTTCTGTTTACAGAAGCAGCTAATAATGCAATACTTGCACCTGAAATTATTATCCAAGTAAAAATGGATAAAACTCTTTTTATTTTATATTTTTTTAAAATTGCCATTTAAGAAAATATATTTTTAATAGGTTCAACTAGTTTGTCAATATCGCCGGCCCCTGCTGTTATGAGCACCTCAGGGTTCATTTTTTTTATTTCGTTTACCAGGTCATTCTTTTCAATAATTCTAGCTGGTTTTTGTATATACCCTGCAATTGTTTCACTTGAAATATTCTCAATTGGCAGTTCTCTTGCCGGATAAATCGGTAAAAGAATTATTTCATCTGCAGCACTTAAAGATTCACCAAACTGTTTGGCAAAATCTTTTGTTCTACTGTAAAGATGTGGCTGAAAAACAATTGTAATTTTTTTGTTTGGGTACAAGTCTTTTGCGCCTGCTAAAAGTGCATTTAACTCTCCCGGATGATGTGCATAATCATCAATAAAAACTTTTTCAGAAGTTTTCACTATAAACTGGAACCTTCTTTTTACACCTTTAAAATTTTTAATCGCATTCTTAATTTTGTCTTCATCAATTCCCAAGTGTAGGGCTACAGTTATTGCAGCAGTTGCATTTTCAACGTTATGCCTGCCTCCCATGTTCAGTTGTATATCCTTTATTTTCTTGCTCTTTGAAACAAAATCAAATTTATAAGTTCCATTTTCTACAACAATATTTTCAGGCTTGCAATCAGCATTTGTATTTATGCCATAGGTTAGCACATTTCCATCAATTTCATTTAATCTGGGCAAATGATATGAGCAAATCAATAAACCATTTCTCTTAACATTTTTTGAAAATTCTATGAAAGCATCCTGCATATTTTTTTCATTTCCGTAAATATCAAGATGGTCAGGTTCCATTGAAGTAATTACTGCAATATCAGGATACAATTTTAAAAAACTGCGGTCATATTCATCTGCTTCTGCAACTGCATAATCACTGAAACCGCCCCAGAAATTAGAGTTGTAATTAGTAGCAATGCCACCTAAAAAAGCAGTACAACCAAATTCTGAATCACGCAATATGTGTGCAATCATTGAACTTGTTGTTGTTTTGCCGTGGGTTCCTGCTACGCAGATGCTTTTATAATCCCACATTATATTACCTAACACTTCACTCCGCTTTTTAATGGAATACTTGTTATCCTTGTAATACATTAATTCTCTGTGTTCTTTCGGAACTGCAGGGGTGTAAACAACAAATTCAGCTTCTTTATCGAGTAAGTTAACATCATCCTTAAAATGAATCTTTATTCCTTCAGAAATTAAAGCATCAGTTAATTCCGTAGGAGTTTTATCATAACCGCTCACATCATATCCTTTTGCTGCAAAATACCTTGCTATAGCGCTCATGCCAATTCCACCGATACCAATAAAATAAACGGATTTATTTTGGCCCGTGGTCAAAGAACATTGAGTTCCCAAGTCATAATATGTCTGCTCTTTATTGTGCATTCAGGTATTTCAATATTTCGGATGCAATAATTTCATCTGCATTATGGATTGCGAATTTTGCAATATTATTTTCCAGCAAAAAGCGTTCATCATCATTTTGCAATAAGCGTAACACTGTGGGAATTAATTTCTCATCCACTTCATTGTCTTTTACTAATAAAGCAGCCTTTTTATCAACCAATTTTTTTGCATTAGCGGTTTGATGATCTTCAGCGGCAAAAGGATAAGGCACAAATACAACAGCCTTTTTTGCCACCTCTAATTCGGCAACAGACATTGCACCACTGCGGCTTATTACTACATCGGCGGCTTTGTAAGCGTAATCCATCTTAGTAATAAATTCAGATTTATAAACCGGTTCAGATGAAGCACCTGAGGTAAAGTTCTTTCCTGTTTGCCAAATCAATTGAATATTCCGTTCGCTAAATGATTTAAGATTTTTAGAAATTACTTTATTAATTGATGCGGCTCCTAAACTTCCGCCAACACTCAAAACAGTTTTTTTAGTAGCATCAATTCCAAAGAAGGCACATGCTTCTTCTTTTGAAACTGAACTTGTGCTAATGCTTTCCCGTACAGGGTTTCCGGCAAAAATAATTTTATTTGCAGGAAAAAATTTCTCCATATCCGGCGTGCCGGTGAATATTTTTATTGCCTTCTGCGATAGCAGTATGTTTGATTTTCCACCATAGGAATTAGCTTCCTGAATAAAAGTTGGAATGTTTTTTAACTGTGCAAATTTTAGAACCGGAAAACTTGAATAACCGCCAACACCAATAACAGCATCAGGTTTAAAATGGCTAAAAATTGAACGTACCTGAAAAAAACTTTTAAGCAATTTAAATGGAAGAGAAAAGTTTTTAAAAATGTTGCTCCTGTTAAAACCGGCTATAGTCAGGCCTTTTATTTCGTAACCTGCTTGTGGCACTTTTTCCATTTCCATTTTTCCCTTTGCGCCCACAAATAATAATGCAATTTGCGGACACTGCTTTTTAAGAGCGCCTGCAATGGCAATGGCCGGAAAGATATGGCCTCCCGTTCCGCCTCCTGCAATTATTATTTTAATTTCCTTTCTCAACTTCTTCTGTTTGATTTGTGGTTAATGATCCTTCAAGTTGTTCAACATTTCGTGCAACGCTTAAAATAATGCCTATTGAAAAACATGTAAATAGAAAACTACTTCCGCCTTTACTTAATAAAGGAAGCGTTACACCAGTATTTGGAAACAAGCTAACGTTAACACCCATATTTGCTATTGCCTGAATTACGAGTGTGAAACTCAGCGCCAGCGCCAGAAACGCTCCAAATGCATATGGGCATTTCCTGTAAATTTTAATACATCGGAAAAGAAAAAATAAATAAATAAACAATATCACACCTGCTCCTAAAAGACCATACTCCTCAATAATTATAGCGTATATAAAATCACTGTAACTATGAGGAAGGAAATTTCTTTGCTCACTGTTTCCCGGGCCCTTGCCAATTAATCCGCCTTTGGCGATAGCAATTTTTGCCTGATTTATTTGATATGACCTTTCATTGTCTTTGTCTTCATTTGAATGAATAAAAGACTGCACACGCCCAATCCATGTTGGTATTCTTCCAACAGATAAAACGGCGGGTAATTTTTTTGCTTCGTGGGTTGTGGAATCGTAAGTAAGCAAGGCCGTGATAATGAGAAAAATAACAGGTATTGCGCCAATCAATATAGTTAACCCTAAGTGCCTGATATTTACTCTACCAATAAACATTAAAATAAAACTGGTACCTGCAACAAGCAAAGCTGTTGATAAGTTTGCCGGTGCAATAAGTACACATATAATTATTACCGGGGTAATTATTGGCAGGAAACCTTTTTTAAAATCTTTAATAACAGCTTGCTTTCTGCTGAGCATGCGGCTCAGATACATGAAAAGTGCAAGCTTAGCAAGGTCTGAAGTTTGAAATGTCATATTCAAAACCGGTAGCCTTATCCATCTGCTTCCGGAGTTAAGTTCCACGCCAAAAAGCAATGTGTACAATAAAAGAGGAAGCGATATCATAAATAAGATAAGCGCAACTTTACTATAAAGAGTATAATTAATTCTGTGAGCGAAGTAAATAATTATAAGGCCTAAAACTATAAAAGCAAATTGTTTAAAAAGGTAACTTTCATTACTTTTTGCAGTTCTGAATGCCAGCGAACCCGTGCTGCTGTAAACAAGCAAAAGACTCGCTACCGTAAGCAACACCACTATTGCCCAAATAGATTTATCACCCCTTGTTTTATTTACAATGTTGCCGCTTACAGATGAAAGCGAAGGAGTGAAAAATGATCTTATGTTTGTTTCTTCAGCCATTTAATTATAATTCTTTAATTGCTTGTTTGAACTGATTGCCTCTGTCTTCATAATTTTTGAACAAATCAAAACTTGCACATGCCGGGCTTAGTAATATCACATCGCCCTTGTTGGCAAAATGAAATGCGGAGTGAACAGCATCTTTTGCATTATCGGTGCTAACCATTAAAGGAACAATATCTTTAAAACTCTCATGTATTTTCATATTATCCGTTCCCATGCAAACAATTGCCTTAACCTTTTCTTTTACAAGGTCATGTAATAATGTGTAATCATTTCCCTTATCAATTCCACCCAGAATAAGAATTACGGGTTTTGTCATACTTTCAAGTGCAAACCATGTGGAATTAATATTTGTGGCCTTACTGTCGTTAATAAATTCAACGCCTCTTACAATCCCTGCCGGCTCCATTCTGTGTTCCAAGCTTTCAAAAGTTTGAAGAGCTTCCCGTATTTTATCTTTCCTTATATCAAGCACCATTGTGGCAAGGCTGGCGAACATATTATTATATTGATTGTGTTTTCCTTTAGTTGCAAAATCGCCAACATTCATTTCCATTTCTTCCGACTTCCATTTTACTTTCATTTCATTGTTTTCTATAAATGCTCCTTGCGGTAATTCCTTCTTCATTGTTATTGGTGCTTTTTGTGAGTTCAGAGTTTGTTTTTTTAGTTCATCTGTTATAACATTATCATCGAGGTTATAAATAAAAACATCGCGTTCTGTTTGGTTTTCTGTTATTCTAAATTTGCTTCTAATATAATTTTGAAATTTATGGTCGTATCTGTCTAAATGGTCTTCGGTAATATTTGTAAGTATAGCAACGTCAGGCCTGAA
>JAFDXB010000173.1 GCA_018268175.1 Bacteroidota bacterium
GGTTAATTACAATTAGCCTTAACTGTGATTTTTTTGATTTTAGGAATGGCTCTGATTTAATTGAACCATTAAGGGATTAAGGATTAAAACCATTAAGGGATTAAGGATTAAAACCATTAAGGGATTAAGGATTAAAACCATTAAGGGATTAAGGATTAAAACCATTAAGGGATTAAGGATTAAAACTGGGAATAAATCCGGACTGGGTAAATCCTTCGTGTTCTGTGCGGTTAATTACAATTAATCTGAACTATGATTAATTTACAATTTTACTTTGGCGGCGTGAAATCCGGGTTGCCGTGCATTGATTTATTGTAGAGGTAGAATTTACCGTCTTTATAATTTTTCCAGTATCTTTTTCCTTCTAAATCATAATATAATCTGCCATCAACTGATTTTTTAGCAGCGGCATCGGCAACAGAAATTACCTTCGGAACCGGTGTGACAATTTTAGGGTTAGGTTTTTTAGCAATAACAGTGGTATTAGGTTTTGCTTCAGTTTTTGCAGGAGTGGTTTTTTTGTTGCATGCTGCAAGCGAAAAAGCAATCAGCACGAAATAAATTTTTTTCATAGGTCTGCAAAATAAAAAAATGCCTCCTGAAAAAGAGGCATTTAACAATAAACTATCATTAAAATTACTGGATTGCAATTTCTTTAGCACCAACTTTCACTACTTCTTTACGCGGTAATTCAAGTTTTAAGATGCCATTTTCGTATTTAGCAGAAATTTTTTCCGCATCAATTTTTTCATCTATTGTAAAACTTCTTTTAAAAGCTTTATAAGAAAATTCTGTTTTAATTACCTTATTCCCATCAGTTTTTGTTTCTTCATGTTTCTTTTCAGAAGAAATGGTCAATACATTTTCATCCAGATTAACTTTAAAATCCGATTTATCGTATCCCGGCACTGAAAGGTCAACTAAATAGGCTTCCGGAGTTTCAGTAATGTTTACCGGTGGAAAATGTAAAACATCTTCCCTAAAAGTTTTACTTACAGTAGATGGAAATTCTGTAAGGAAGTCTTTCATAAATCCATCAATTGATCTGGAAAGCGGATTGTTTACTTTTACTAGTGTCATATTATTAAGATTTTAGGTTTTGGTAACTACTATTTCAAATTAAATGCCTTTCAATTTTTTACGCCATAATGGCGAAATATATTTTCTAATGCGACAGAATGTCAAAAACTGTTTAAAATCATATTTTTCCAAGTAAAAAGTTGTAAATTTGCACAAAAATTAAAATATATGTATCCCGAAGAAATAGTAATTCCGATGAAGGAAGAATTAACAGAAAATGGTTTTAGAGAGCTTCTAACTGAAGATGAAGTAGCAAGCGCAATTGAGAACAAAGGCACCACATTGGTAATGATCAATTCGGTTTGCGGCTGTAGCGCCGGAACTGCCCGCCCGGGCGCAATTATGGCTGTTCAAAATGCTGAAAAAAAACCTGATAATATTACCACCAGTTTTGCAGGTTTTGACATGGATGCTGTTAGAAAAGTGAGAGAATATACCATTCCTTACCCGCCATCGTCGCCATCTATTGCTTTATTTAAAGATGGAAAACTGGTTCACATGATTGAAAGAAATAACATTGAGGGCAAAAGTGCGCAAATGATTGCAGATAATTTAATTGCTGCTTTCAATACCTATTGCAACTAATTATATTTTTTGTTTTATAATCCTCTCCATATTCAGGAGAGGATTTTTTTTTGAATATATAGAATATCTTGCACCCCAAAATTTATTACACTTAATGTATCCCAATCTATATTATGTTTTCAAAAGTTGGTTTGGAGTTGAATGGCATGCACTCTCATTTTTAAACACTTTCGGCCTTATGGTGGCGCTTGCTTTTGTGGCAGCCGCCTGGGTTTTAACTTCCGAATTAAAAAGAAAAGAAAAGAATGGCCTTCTTCATCCAAGAAATGAAACAATTATAGTTGGAAGAAAAGCTACTTTTTCAGAACTTTTTCTCAATGGGCTTACAGGTTTTATTTTCGGATTTAAAATTATCGGATTGTTCTTTGAAAAGGCTCCGGAAGTAAATCCGCAGGAATACATCTTTTCTTCCGAAGGAAGTATGTTAGGTGGAATTATTGGTGCAGCAATTTTAGTTGGTATAAAATGGTGGGAAAAGAACAAAGAAAAATTAGATACACCTGAAAAAAGAGTGGTGCGTATTTGGCCCCACGACAGAATCGGTGATCTTGTGATACTTGCTTTGATTTTTGGAATACTTGGAGCCAAACTTTTTGATAACCTCGAACATTGGGATGAATTTTTAAAAGATCCTATAGGTGCAATATTTTCCGCAAGTGGATTGACATTTTATGGCGGACTGATTTTGGCTGCCATCGCCATTAGCATTTATTCTTTTAAAAAAGGCATTAACTTAAAGCATCTTGTTGATTCAATAGCGCCTGCACTTATGATTGCTTATGCCGTTGGCAGAATTGGTTGCCAGGTTTCCGGCGATGGCGATTGGGGAGTGTTTAACAGTGCATATATAAGTGATGAATATGGAAAAATTTCTGTTGCTAAACAAAGTGAATATGAAAATACTTTGAA
>JAFDXB010000174.1 GCA_018268175.1 Bacteroidota bacterium
CTCAAAAATTATTGTTGGGCATCACATCCCGATAGGGATAAACATTTATACTAATGAAACCGGTTGTTTTGTCCGTTGCCGGAGGTGTAGGACAATTGATATTATTTCTAAAATTATTTTGCCAATTTTCGTTCTTCAACAAAATATTTAGACAGCCAGCTTTGCGATGCAGGTATAATCCATTTTTCAACAAAATCAATTTTATTTAAAACTGTATTATTAAAATATAATGTATCCGGAGTTAAAGTGCCGTTTTCAATATGCTTTTCAATTTCGTGAAGCATAATTGAAATAATTTCTCCATCCACTATAAATGATAAACTTAATCTTTCAAATAAATCTACATTGTATTTATCACGAATTTGTTTAATCATCCTTTCTAAACTATCTGTGCTGCAACCGCTCACAATTGTTTCTCCTTCATCGGCCATGATTATTATAAACTTATTATAAAGAACTGTGGCAAAGCCTTTCACTGCTGCACCGTGTGCATTCCACTGAGATAAAAATGATGAAAGAATATTTTTAATTTCTTCAGTTTCGGCGTCATTAAACCTAATTGGATTCTGGAAAATCCACACTCTTGAATTATCATTAAAATGAGAAGGAATAAAATTTGAAATATTGGTATCCATAGTTTTTTCGCAAAATTAAGAAATAAAAAAAAGCTCCGGAAACCGGAGCCTTTAAAATGAATTTTTTATAAAATTATTCTACAATGAATTTTCCGTTCATTGCACCCCAATGTCCCGGGAATGAACAAAGAAAATCATAAACGCCTGCAGCAGGAGCCGTAAATTCAATAGTATCACTTTCACCTGCACCGATAAGTTTGGTATGTGCAATTACATTTGCTGATTCAGATTTTGAAATATAATTTTCATCACCATCTTTTGCAGCAGCTTTTGCGTAAAGTTCAGGTGTCATTCCCTGAGCTAATAAAACCCAGTTATGTCCCATTGTTTTTTTGTCCATTTTTCCTGAATGAGTTAAAGTTAATTTTACTTTTTGCCCTTCTTTTACGCGGAATTCTTTTTTATCGAATTGCATTTGGTCGTTACCGTCTATCGTAAGTTCAGCAACTGCATTTGCATCAGTTTGTGTTTCAGCCGGGGTTTCAGTTGCCGGCGTTTCCGTAGCAGCAGGAGTGGTTGTTGTTTCTTCAGTTTTTGTTTCACCTCCACCACATGCAGAGAATAATACCATTGCACCTAAAAGGATAGCGCCATTTAATTTTAACATGTTTATGTTTTTTGGTTAAAAATTATTTTTTGAGATGCAAATATCATTCTATTATTTGCATTTACCAATTTATGGTTTAATATTCAATGTTTCTGCCACAAGCTCAGCAATATCTATTACTGCAACATCATTCTCTTTTTCGTGGCTTTTTACACCATCAGAAAGCATTGTGTGGCAAAACGGGCAGTTAGAGGCAATAATTTTTGCACCTGTTTCAATAGCTTCACCTGTTCTTTCAATATTGATTCTTACATTACCTTTTTCTTCTTCTTTAAACATTTGTCCGCCGCCGGCGCCACAACATAAACCATTGCTTTTACACCTTTTCATTTCTACAAGTTCGGCATCCAGTGCTTCCAAAACTTTTCGCGGAGCTTCATAAATATTATTTCCACGGCCTAAATAGCACGAATCGTGGTAAGTGATTTTTTTACCCTTATATGTTCCTCCTTCAGGCATTACAATTTTTCCTTCATCAATTAATTGCTGAAGTAATGTAACATGATGTATCACTTCATAATTTCCGCCAAGGGCGGGATATTCATTTTTAATTATATTAAAGCAGTGCGGACAAGTTGTTACAATTTTTTTAATATTATAACCATTCAGAATTTGAATATTCTGATATGCCATCATCTGAAAAATAAATTCATTGCCTGATCGGCGTGCCGGGTCTCCGGTGCACATTTCTTCTTTGCCAAGTATAGCATAGTTTATTCCCACATGGTTTAAAATGGAAGTAAAAGCACGTGTAACTTTTTGCGACCTCTGGTCAAAACTTCCCAAACATCCTACCCAAAATAAAATTTCCGGGCTTTGCCCGTTGGCAGACATTTCCGCCATTGTTGGTACTTGCATTCAATTTTGTATTTTGTGTATCACAAAGTAAATAACATTTTGCGATAGCAATTAAAACAGAATTCTATTTTTGCAATAATGGTAAAAAATATCATTAATAAAGTAAAGAATTGGGAAGCATGGCCTTTTAAAGTTATATATGCACCCCTTGTGCCTTTTTGGCTTTATTATACTATTCGCTCAGGCTCTGTTTGGTTTTTTACCAGCAGTAATCCAAAAATAACTTTTGGAGGTATGGATGGTGAAGCGAAAAAGGAAATGTACGACCTTCTTCCAAAACACCTTTATCCAACTACATTCAGTGTTCTTCCATCGTACACTTTTGATTCTGTTTTAAAAAATATTGAAGATTATGAAATCAATTTTCCTCTTATTGTAAAACCGGAGGTAGGAGGGCAGGGAATTTTATTTCGAAAAATTGATACCGTAGATGACCTTTTTGAATATCATAAAAACGTTCCGGTAGAATATATGGTTCAAAGGCTTGTGCCATTTCCAATGGAAGTAAGTGTGTTTTATATCAGGCATCCAAAAGAAAAAAAAGGAAAAATTACCGGCTTCCTGCAAAAGATACCTCTTCATGTAATTGGTGATGGAAAAAGTTCCTTAGCGGAATTAGTAAGCAAACATCCAAAAGCTGCTAAAAGATTAAAGGAACTAAAGAATAAACATCATGAAATCTGGGACCAAATTCCCGGTAACGGAGATAAAATAATGCTTAGTTATGCCGCAAATCACAACAGGGGAGCGCATTTCGTGAGCCTCGAACATGAAATAGATGATAATCTTGTTTCTGTTTTTGATGAAATAAGCAACCGTATTGATGATTTCTTTTACGGCCGTTACGATATAATGTGTGAAAGTATTGAAGACCTTAAAAAGGGAAAAAATTTCTTTATTCTGGAATATAATGGTTGCGGAGCTGAACCAAATCATTTTTATGATACCGGATATTCTCTCCCTGAAGCTTACCGCGAAATTTTAAAACATTGGAAAGACCTTTTCAAAATTTCAACATTCAACCGTAAAAAAGGTGTGGAACCCTGGCCGTTTATTAAAGGCAAAAATTTCCTTTCTGAAACAAACCGCCATTTTAAAATAATGCGTGAGGCAGACAGTAAAATGAAGTAATTAATGCAGCGAATTATAAAAGTTTTCTTCTGGGGATTAATGATAAGTTTTTTGGGTTCATTGCCAATGGGAACTCTTAATATTATGGCAATGCAAATAGGAATACAGGAAAGTGTTAAACATGCGCTGTTTTTCGTGTTTGGGTCACTGTTAGTGGAAATGATTTACGTACGGGTTTCACTGGTTGGCATAAACTGGGTGCGCAAGCAAGTGAAATTAATGAAAATAATGGAATGGATTACGCTTGGGATTATTGTCGCTCTTGCAATTGGAAGTTTTATTGCTGCAATGAAAAGCAATCCTGATGCGAAAAATGTTATGCTTCATAATAATATGCACCGTATGCTTTTCGGTATGCTTATGAGTGCACTTAACCCTGTTCAAATTCCTTTTTGGTTTGGCTGGAGTACAGTTCTTTTTTCAAAAGGAATTTTAGAACCGGTAAATTCACAATACAATTCTTATATAGTTGGAATAGGTTTGGGAACTTTAGCCGGAAATTGCATTTTTATTTTTGGCGGTAAAATAGCAGTTGAAAAAATTCATAATAGTGAAGCTTATTTAAACTGGATTATTGGGGCAATTTTTTCTATTACTGCTGTAATAATGCTTGTGAGAATATTGATGAAAAAAGATGCAATTAAAAAATTCTCAGATGAAAACATCAGCCATTAACCCAAGCATCTCTATCGTCGGGGCTTAACTTCCATGGGGCAAAATTATTTTCAATGTTGCTGAACATTGCATTCCATTCTACTGGAGCATTACTTTCTTCCATTATCAGGCTGCGCCTGAGTTCAAGAATAATATCAAGCGGGCTAATACTTACCGGGCATTCTTTTACGCAAGCGTTACATGTTGTGCATGCCCAAAGCTCTTCGGTTGTAATATAATCGTGCAAAAGTGTTTTCCCATCATCAACAAAACTTCCATTTTTAGAAATATTTTTTCCAACTTCTGTTAAACGATCACGGGTATCCATTACAATTTTACGGGGGCTTAACAATTTACCTGTTTGTGTTGCAGGGCAGGCAGCAGAGCATCTTCCGCATTCAGTGCAAGAGTATGCATCCAGGAGGTTTTTCCATGATAAATCCTGTACATCTTTTGCACCAAATTTTACGGGCGCAGCATCGCCGGTTGGCGCTAGTTCAGGTTGCATCATATATAAAACTTCGTTTTGAACCGAAGGCATATTATCCATTTCTGTTAAGGGCTGAAGTTTGCCATAATATGCATTTGGAAAAGCAAGTATTATATGAAGATGCTTACTGTATGGCAGATAATTTAAAAATGCTAAAACGCCTATTATATGAAGCCACCAAGCAGTTTTTTCTATTGTATAAGCGCTTTCGCCGCTAAATAAAGGAGACAAATACCCGGAAATTAAATATTGGCCTTTATCATGTAAAGTTGCATCAGCACTATTCATTATTAAAAACAAAGACATCAACACAATTTCAGTGATAAGTATATAATTTGCATCGCTTCGTGGCCATCCGTCAAGATCATGGCTTATAAACCTTTTAAGCTTAATAACATTTCTTCTTATTAAAAACACAGCACAAGAAACTATAACAAGCACTGCAAGTATTTCAAAAAAGTTAATTAGAAAAATATAAAACCCTCCCAATGGTTCACGAAACATTCTGTGTGTGCCGGCTATACCATCAAGCACAATCTCAAGCATCTCAATATTTATAATAATAAACCCTGCATAAACAACAAAATGCAAAAGAGCAACCAACGGATAGCGAAACATTTTTTTTTGCCCAAAAGCAAGCAATAATACGTTTCTCCAACGTTCTCCCTTACGGTCAGATATATCTTTATCTTTTCCCAAAAGAATATTCCTGCGTATTATATTCATGTTTTTGCTGAAAAACCAAATGGCAAAAACAGTAAAAATCAGAAACAATATTTGTGGAATGTACTGCATAATAAAAATTAAAAAGCTAAGATATAATCTTCACAAATATACTTTCCTTTTATTTTAACGGTTACTGCTTAAATTTTTATTGCATTATTTTGCGGTACTTTAAAATTTAGGTTATGAAAATTGTCAGAATTTTTGTTACAGCATTTTTACTTTTTATTGTAGTTGCGGCTAAAGCCGATGAAGGAATGTGGCTGCCACAATTATTATCCAAGCTTAATGAGGACAGGATGAAAAGCCTGGGCATGAAAATTAGTGCAAAGGATATTTATGATATCAACTCCGGTAGTTTAAAAGATGCAATTGTAAGTTTCGGCGGCTTTTGTACAGGTTCAGTAATTTCTTCTACAGGACTTATACTTACAAATCATCATTGCGGTTTTGGTGCAATACAAAATCATTCAACATTACAAAATAACTATATCCGCGATGGATTCTGGGCAAAAACCTATAGTGAAGAAATTGCAAATAAAGGTTTATTTGCCACTTTTATTAAGAGAATTGATGATGTGTCAAATCTAATTTTAAAAGGAGTAACAGCTAATATGTCTGAAGCAGAAAGACAGTCTGTTATTGATAAAAATATTGCGGAAGTAAGGAAAAATGCAATTAAAAAACCTACTGAAGAAAATTTTATAAGAGGATTTTTTGAAGCAAATCAATATTATTTATTCACTACAGAAACCTTTAATGATGTTCGCCTTGTAGGTGCTCCTCCATCTGCCATCGGCAATTTTGGAAAAGATACCGACAACTGGGTTTGGCCGCGCCATACCGGCGATTTTTCGCTCTTCCGCATTTATGCGAATAAAGAAAATATGCCTGCAAATTATTCTCCGGAAAATGTGCCTTACAAAGCACCGAAACCTGTTACAATTTCTTTAAAAGGAATTAAAGAAAATGATTTTACAATGGTATATGGTTTTCCCGGAAGAACCAATGAATACTTATACAGCGATGCAGTACGGCAAATTGTAGAACTTAGTGATCCTGTAAAAATAAACATAAGAACCAGTGCCTTACAAGTTATTGATGGCTTTATGAGAAAAGATGAACTTATCAAGATTCAATATGCAGCTAAATATGCAAATATTGCCAATGCATGGAAAAAATGGCAAGGTGAAGTGCTTGGCCTTACCAAAACAAATGCTGTTAATAAGAAGTTGCTTTATGAAACAGAATTCCAAAAAAGAGTTAATGCAAATACAGGTTTGAAAGAAAAATATGGAAGTATTTTAAACGATCTTAAAACTGCTTATAATGAAATTGAACCTTATTCTTTAGCTCGCGATTATTATGGCGAAATAATAAACCGAATAGAACTTTTATCACTATCGGCAAACCTTAATACTCTTATCACTTCTTACACAAAAGATGGTGTGCAGGGATATGAAAAAAGGTTGCCTATTGTTCTTGATTATTTAAATAAGTTTTATAAAGAATACAATTCAACTGTTGATAAAAAATTGTTTGAAGTTGTGATGCCTTACTATATTAATCAACAAAGCGATTTTGTTTTCGATTCTATTTCACACGAATTTTTATTAAATGATAAGTCTGCGGAAAATTTAGCTTCCAAATATTATAAATCAATGATTATTGACAGTGCAGCTACCTTAAATTTACTTAAACAAAATGCTGTTGAAGTTATCACCACTCTTCAATCAGATGTTGCACTTAAATTATTTACGGGAATTCAAAGTAAATATCAAACTAATGTTCAGGAAAAATTAAACCCTATTCAAGCGAAAATAAATGTGTTGCAAAGAACTTATATGCAGGCTCAAATGGAAGTTATGAAAGACAAAACATTTTACCCTGATGCCAACAGCACCTTGCGCCTTACTTATGGTAAAGTGAAGGGATATTATCCTCGCGATGGTGTTTATTACCAATATTCAACCTGGCTTGATGGCGTTATGGAAAAGTATAAACCAGGCGATTACGAATTTGATGTTCCCGAAAAATTGAGAGATTTATATGCAAAGAAAGATTATGGGATTTATGGCGTAAATGGTAAAATGCCGGTTTGCTTTATTGCAACAAATCACACCACAGGTGGTAATTCGGGTAGCCCGGTATTTGATGCCTACGGCAGATTGATAGGTTTAAATTTCGACCGTGTATGGGAAGGAACAATGAGTGATATTAATTATGATGCTTCTATTTGCAGAAATATTCAGGTGGACATAAGATATGTATTATTTATAATTGACAAATTTGCAGGGGCTAAAAACATTATTAAAGAACTGAATTTGGTAAAAAAGTAATGGCACGGTTTTTCTTTGTTAAAAGTAATGAGCCAGGCATTTGTAAAAGAAAGTGAGGAGCAATGGTTGCACGAGATTCAACCAACGGTTGCTGCATTAATTGTGTATTTAACGCGTGAAAACAACAATATCAGGGTTAATCTTGTGAGGTCTTATGTTAATAAAAAATCAGGCCGTGAAATATTTGAAATGAGCAATGGGCTTGATTATTCTAAGGATAAAGACAATAAGTGGGAAGTTGTTTTATAAATATGAAACATTCATTTAAAAATATTCAATGCACTTTATTTTAACGCTTCTACTTGAAGCCGGCGTAATTTTGCTAATGGCAGCACTGCTAAAATCTATTTATATAAAAGATTTTAAAACTGCATTTTTTGTTACTCTAGTTTTGGGAATTTTAAATGCAACCATTGGGCTTATACTCCGCTTTCCTTTAAACCTGTTTACTTTATTTTTATTAACTTTTATTGTGCGTTTGGTTGTTACTGCATTCCTTATAAAAGTTGTAGATAAATTCTTTAGTGGTTTTAAGGTAGATACATTTGGCGCCGCATTACTTTTGGCGCTTGCAATGGCTGTGGCAGGTGGCGTTTTTGATAGCATTTATTATAGCTAAAAGGCCAGCCACTTCCAGTGGAATGAACCATTTGAAAATTCTATAGCAGGAGCCGGGAATTTTAAACTGTTCAAAATATTTAAGGCAGTTTTTATCCCTTTTTTATTAGTCTTAATTTTTGTGAGGTCAATATCAGGGGCAATATACCATTGACGATACCTTTTTATATCAGGTCTTATGTCGTTTTTAAAAGCTCCAAAATGTCCTTCAATTCCTGTACCTGCAGATATTTGAAGCCAGTCAGGGATGTTAGATGAAGGAAAAATTGTTTTTATCCCTGTGCTTACCCAATAGGTTTGTCCATTATAATCTTTCAAAAATCTTTCTGCTATTGATGTGCCGAATAGCTCATCAGATTGTTTATTAAGGTCTTTATCTGCATATATTTTTTTATGAAACGAGGTTTTCAATTGAAATTTTTGTTCATTCCACAGTAGTTCCTGAGATATTACCGCAGCGCCACCAATAATATTTGCAGAAAAATCAGCCCAGCTCCAGCCCCATTCAGCACTGAAGCCATCTAAAATTTCAATCACAGTTTGATAAACCGGGCCGCTTAAGCCACCTAACCAAATACTTTTTTTTCTGCTCAGACCTGCCCATTTCCAAACACCTATGCTTAATCTGCTTTCGGTATATGCACTGTAAATGTGGCCAAGTTTATCCATCTGGTTCCATTCACCAATATCATTAAAACTGTGGAAAGAACTTTTTTTATAATTACTGTACCATGCAGAATATAGGGCAACCATTGTTCCTCCGTAAACTACGGCATTACCCGCAATTACAATGTTTACCCGTTTTTTATTGTAAACAGAATCCGGCAAAGCACTTTGAGATATTGCATTTAAATGATTTACACAAAGCAGTACAAGTAAAATTTTAAGCCTTGTCAGAAAATTTTTAATCATTAATATTGCAGCAGTTAAAAACCAAATTTAGTTTATTTGTTCACCGAACTTCAAAATTTAAAAAATGGATAGTGCAATTCAGGAAAAGATAAATATATGGCTCAACGGAAACTACGATGAAGAAACAAAGGATGAAATACGGCAAATGCCTCAGGATATGCTTGTGGATGCCTTTTATCAAAACCTTGAATTTGGTACGGGTGGCCTTAGAGGCCTGATGGGGCCCGGTACAAATAGAATGAATAAATATACTGTTGGTATGGCAACTCAAGGGTATGCTAACTACCTTATTAAATGCTTTGGAAATGATATTAGTGTTGCTGTAACTTATGATGTACGAAATAACAGCAAAAAATTTGCAGAAATAACAGCACACGTTTTTGCTGCAAACGGAATTAAAGTTTATTTGTTTGAAGATTTCAGGCCCACGCCTGAACTTAGTTTTGCAATAAGAACCCTCGGTTGTAAAGGTGGCGTAAACTGCACTGCAAGCCACAACCCCAAAGAATATAATGGATATAAAGCTTATTGGGACGATGGTGCACAACTCGTGCCGCCGCACGATAAAAATGTTATCGCTGAAGTTGAGAAAATTTCAAAAGTTGATGATGTGAAATGGGAAGGAAATAATGAACTGATATCTGTTATTGGCCATGATATGGATGAAAAATATATTCAGATGGTAAAGGGCCTGAGTGTATATCCTGAAGTTTGCGAAAAACAAAAGGAACTTAAAATAGTTTATACACCAATTCATGGAACCGGTATTAAGCTTGTGCCTGAAGTTTTAAAAAGATTTGGTTTTACAAACGTGTCTCTTGTAAAAGAACAAATAAATCCAAGCGGTAATTTTCCTACAGTTATTTACCCAAATCCGGAAGAAAAGGAAACAATGAGCATAGGCCTTAAACAAGCCGAAGTTGAAGATGCTGATATTCTTTTAGGTACCGATCCTGATGCCGACAGGGTTGGAGTTGGCGTTAAAAATGATAAAGGCAAATGGATTCTTTTAAATGGAAACCAAACTGCTTTACTTGCATTTAATTATCTTATTGAAGCAAGGAAAGCAAAGGGCATTGCTGAGCCAAACGACATGGTTATAAAAACTATTGTAACAACAGATATGATTGACGTGATAGCAGCAAAGAATGGGGTTGCATGTTACAATGTACTTACCGGCTTTAAATGGATTTCCTCACTTATTAAACAAAAGGAGCTCAAAGAAAATTATATAATCGGCGGTGAAGAAAGTTTTGGTTTGATGATAGGGGATAAGATACGTGATAAAGATGGAGTGAGCGCTGTTGCTATAATGAGTGAAATGGCTGCCTATGAAAAAAATAAAGGCAGAAGTCTTTATGATAAACTTGTTGATTTATATGTTGAATATGGATTTTACAAAGAGGATCTTATCAGCATTACAAAAAAGGGAATAAATGGTGCAAAGGAAATTGCTGCTATGATGGAAGGTTATCGCGACAATCCGCCAAAAGAAATTATTGGAATTAAAGTTGAACAACTCCTGGATTATAAACTTCAGCAAGGCCGAGATCTTCTAAAAAACACCTCCTGGCCAATTGACATTCCTCAAAGCAATGTATTACAGTTTGTTCTTGAAGATGGTTCAAAAATTTCTGCACGCCCCAGCGGAACAGAACCTAAAATAAAGTTTTACTTCAGCGTTAATGCAAAGCTTTTAAATGCTGCAGATGTGCATAAAGTTGAAAAAGAACTTGATGAAAAAATTGAAAAAATTTGTATAGAAATGGGCCTTAAATAGGTTGTGAAATGATAAGAAAACAGGAAGATAATTACAGGCACAAAGGCCTGCGGCAGAAATTAACCGACCTTATAAAAGAAAAAGGAATCTCTGATGAAAATGTACTTGCAGCAATAAATTCTATACCACGGCATTTTTTTCTTTCTCCTGAAATGGAAAGGTATGCTTATGAAGACAGAGCTTTAAATATTGGGGAAGGGCAAACTATTTCTCAACCTTATACAGTAGCATTTCAATCGCAGCTTCTTCAGGTTCAACCGGGGCATAAAATTCTTGAAATTGGCACCGGCAGCATGTATCAGGCAACCGTTTTAGCCGAACTAAAGGCAAACGTTTATACAATCGAAAGGCAAAAATCGCTGTTCGCGAATACAAAATTTTTCCCTCTTAAAGGAAAGTACCCTTCAATTAAATTTTTCTATGGCGACGGTTTTGAGGGATTACCAACATTTGCACCTTTCGACCGAGTGATAATTACGGCCGGAGCACCGGAAATTCCAATGAAATTGGTAGAACAAATGAAAATTAATGGGATAATGGTAATTCCTGTTGATGAAGGCGAAGGCCAAAGAATGCTTAGAATTACAAAAATGGAAAACGGAGACCTTAATGAAGAAGCATTTGATATGTTTTCGTTTGTGCCAATGCTAAAGGGAGTTGAAAAAGGAAAATTGTAATTCTGTATGCTACGCTTTTTTTCAAAATTTGTAATTCTGTGTAATGTTGCTTTTTTAGTGGCAATAATTTTGCGTTTTATTGAAAGAGATACCGGAAATAAAATTATAAAACTTGAACCTGTAGAAAACTCAATAATAGTTTTGGGATATGGGGCAATTGTTTTTAATGCACTTTTGATGCTTTTGATAACAATTAAATATGCATTTAAAAAAACTATTTACATCCATAAATGGGAAATTTATTTTAACCTCATTATTTTTATTGTACAATTATTTTATTTCTTTTTTTAAACTAATGAAATCAGGAAGATTTTTTCTTTTAATGACGTTGGTGGTTTCAGTCAATTTTTCATTAGCTCAAAATAGAGATAATGACACATTTTTTCTTGCAAAAAAAAGAGGGATTCTTGGGCGATTGGGACGCATTATCAGCACCACTCCACCACCGGATGAAAAGCCTAAAAAACTTATAAATCCTTATCTGAAATTTAATGGTAAGCGTATTTCTAGCATTGAAGTTTTTGTGTTAGACTTTAATCAGAATATCAATGATTCAACTTTAAGAAAGGAGAATTTTGTAACATGGCTTGGAAACAGAGTTCATAGAAATACCAAAGAAAAGGTGGTAAGAAAAAATTTATTCTTCAAGCAAGGACAGAAGTTATTACCATTTTTAATAGCAGATAATGAGAAATTTTTACGTGACCAGGAATTTGTGCAGGATGCCAAAATTATTGTGGTTCCCTCTGAGTCTGAGAAAAATTCAGTTGATGTAATAGTTGTTATCAGAGATGTATTTTCTATCGGCGGGAGCATAAACATAAGTTCGGCAAAAGATTTTGATTTGGAAGTAAAAGATGAAAACCTTGTAGGAAGTGGATCAAGGATTGGAGGTTCATTTATGTATGATGACAGCAGAAATCCTAAAACCGGTTTTGGCGCAGAATTTCTGAAACGCAACATTAAAGGCAGTTTTATTAACTGGCATCTGTCCGGGTCTAATTTTGCTCCTTCATTCAACAGTGGCCGCCATGATGCTCTTTCAATTAAATCAATTTTTGAAAAGCCATTATATAGCAGATATACTGCATGGACCGGCGCTTTGCAACTGGAATCTGAAAGGTCTTACAACAGATTTATTAATGATTCTCTTTTTAGAGCAGATTATAAATACAATTCCTTTCTTTCAGACTTTTGGTTAGGCTATAACTTCGGGCATTCTAAAGAAAAATATACCGACCATACCAACAGGTTAAGGCATTTTGTTGCAATGCGGCTTTTTTATAATCACTTTTTTAAAACCCCCTCAAAGTTCAACTCCGTTTACAACTATAATTATGCAGATTTAAATGGTACGCTATTCTCGTACAGCCTTTATAAACAAAACTTTTATTCAACCAATTTTATTTATGGCTTTGGAAGAACAGAAGACGTTCCTGAAGGTATTACCGCTTCCGCCATTGGCGGATGGACGAATAAGTCTGGAAAAAAAAGAGCATATTATGGACTTAATGGCGAAGGAAGTTTTTTTACTGGAAAAAAATATTATGGTATTGTTGCACGAGCCGGTACGTTTACTTATAAAAATAAATGGGAAGACACAGAGTTGATGCTTGGTGTTGATCATTTTTCTGAATTAAGAAAAATAAGTACAAATTGGCGCATTAGGCATTTTGTTAATCTTGCTCTTGCAAAACAAATTCATCCTTCATTAAACACACCGCTGTTCCTCAATTCTGATTTCGGATTTCCGTATTTTAAGGAAAATATAGAAGGGAATTTTCGTGCAACTATAAACGCTGAAACTGTATTTTATAATCTGGAATATTTTCTTGGTTTCAGATTTGCTCCTTTCACGTTTGCAAATGTTTGTTTAATTACACCAAACAATCAACCCGTTTCCAAATCTGCCGGTTTTCAGGCTTTGGGTGGTGGGTTTAGAACGAGAAATGAAAGCCTGATTTTTGGAACGGTTGAATTTAGAGCATATTATTTTCCGAGGGTTTTGGGAGAAATGAAACACTGGAAATTTGATGTTTCTACAAATATTAAATTTAAGTATAACAGCACATTTATAAAACGCCCCGATTTTGTTGTTGCCAATTAATTGTAAATGTATCCTGCTAATTTAAAAAGAGAATTCTGGACAGTTTTCGGAAATTATATGAAACCTGTATTAGGATCTTCAATGCAAAAAGTAAATTGGATAAATTATAAAACCGGTAACAGAAACGTTGTTTTTAAAATTGATTTTACAGCAAATGAAGCAACAGTTGAAGTGGTTTTGTCGCAATCGGCCAAACAATTGCTTTTAAGTTTATGGGATCATGATATTTCATTTATGGAGAATGAACATGGGAATTTAATTATTACAAAAGCGGATGTCAACATCTTTGAAAGATCAACCTGGCCGCAGGCAATATCTTTTTTAAAGAATAGCTTAATAAAGCTGGATGAATTTTGGGTTAATCACAAAGATTTTTTTGGGATGGGATGAATGATCGGTTATTTATTTATCGTTCATCCATATGTTATTGCATTTTAGATTTAAAAAAAGCTCCAAAAATTTTATTTTTTGGAGCTTTAAAAAAATTAAGATATTATTTTATTTCGTTTCAAGTAGTTTAAAGAACTGGTCAAGTTGTGGCAGAATAACAATTCTGGTGCGGCGATTTGCAGCCCTTCCTTCAGCAGAATTATTAGAGGAAACAGGCACATATTCGCTCCTTCCGGCAGCAGCCATTTTAGATGGGTTAAGGCCATATTTGTTTTGCAGTACTCTAATTACAGCAGTGGCACGTTTAACACTTAAATCCCAGTTATCAAGTAAAATTCCATTACCTCTGTAGGGAACATTATCTGTGTGGCCTTCAACCATAAATTCAATATCAGGCTGATTTTTCAAAACCTTTGCAACCTTTCCTAAAACCTCACTTGCACGGTCTGTTATTTCATATTGGCCGCTTTTAAATAATAATTTATCAGATATATCAATATATACTACACCTTTATCAACTTTAATATTTATGTCTTCATCCGCCATATTTCCTATTGCTCCTTTCAAATTTGTAACAAGAGCAAGGTTCAAAGAATCTTTTCTGGCCATTGCAGTTTGCAAATCTTGAATATATGCATCTTTCTTTCCAATATTATCCAAAGATTTTTTTATGCTTTCTGCCTGTGAACCGGAAATAACAGAAAGATTTTCAAGCTGTTTTAAAGCCTGATTGTTATTATCCTTTAAAAAATCAATTTGCTTTTTAAGGCTTGCTATTTCTGCTTCGGTTAAAGCTTTTTGACGGGCATTTTCTGCATTTAAATCATTACAATCTTTTAATTGTTGTTGCAACTGGTTATACTGCCCTTCCAAGGTGATATACCTGTCTTTTTCAGTTTTTAAAACCTTTTTGCTAACGCAAGAATTTAAAGTAAATGCAGCAATAGCCGCGAAGAGAGCAAATCTAAAATATTTCATAATCATCAAATTTTGTTGTGCAAAGATACTTTTATCAAAAAGATTGCCATTCCTTAAAACCTCATTCCTATGTTAATGTGATGTTATAAACTATTGATTGTCAATTTATTTAATGTGTGCGCCAAAGTCGGGAATATTAATTTACCTTTGCGCCATGACTATTGAATTACTAAAGGATATGAAAGACCGCCTGTCGGTTTTGAGGAGGTTTCTTTGACGTTGCTAACAGAGAAGCAAAAATACAAAATGATAAACAATTAACCCTTTCCGAAGGATTTTGGGATGATAATGACCGTGCCACCAAAATTCTTAAGGAAACAAAAATTAATGAATATTGGGTTAATATGTTTTATGCAGTTAAAACAAATATTGAAGATTTTTCCATTTTATTTGACTTCTGGAAGGAAAATGAAGCCGAAGAACAAGAGGTAAAAGAGGCTTATGAAAGGGCATTAAATTCTATTGAAGAGGCAGAATTTAAAAGCACATTAAGCGAGCCGACAGATACACTTCCTGCAATAATGCAAATTAACAGCGGCGCCGGAGGAACCGAAAGCCAGGACTGGGCCGAAATGCTTGCACGTATGTATCGCATGTATGGCGAAAAACACGGCTGGAATGTTTCGGAATTAGATTGGCAATGGGGCGATGGTGCAGGAATTAAAACATGTACTTTTCAATTCGACGGCCCATTTGCCTTTGGTTTTTTAAAAGCCGAAAGCGGCGTTCATCGCTTGGTGAGAATTTCGCCTTTCGACAGTAATGCCCGAAGGCATACTTCATTTGCAAGTGTGTATGTTTATCCGCTTATTGATGATACTGTAAACATAGAAGTTAATCCCGCAGATGTGGAATGGGCATTTTTCAGAAGCGGCGGAAGCGGTGGCCAGAATGTAAATAAGGTAGAAACAGCAGTTAGATTAACTCATAAACCTTCGGGAATTATTATTGAATGCCAGCAAGCACGCACACAGGGTGAAAACCGCGAAAAAGCTATGGCAATGCTGAAAAGCAGGCTGTATGAAGAGGAAATGAAAAGAAGGCAGGAAGCTATAGATGCTACCAACAGCAAGAAGAAAAAAATTGAATGGGGATCGCAAATAAGATCTTATGTTTTCCATCCTTATAAAATGATCAAAGATCATAGAACTGATTACGAAGTTGGAAACGTAGGGCCCGTAATGGATGGAGAAATTGATGGTTTTATAAAAGCTTATTTGATGATGGAAAAAAACGAAAACGTAGAAAATTAAATCTTATAATTATGAAGTACGGTGATTTTTATTATCCGGTTCCAAAAAATGAACCTGTATTAAATTATGCTCCCGGCAGCCCCGAAAAAGTTGCTTTAAAAAATGCACTCAAAGAATTAAAATCGCAGTTTACTGATGTGCCAATGTATATCAATGGCAAAGAAGTTAGAACAGATAAAACAATAGATATTCGGCCTCCGCATGAACATAAACATGTTTTAGGAAAATTTCACACCGGCAATGCCGACCACGTGAAACAGGCAATTGATGCTGCTCTTGCTGCCCGCGAGAGTTGGAGTTCGTTAAGCTGGGAGAACAGGGCTCATATATTCCTGAAAGCTGCCGATCTTTTGGCAACAAAATACCGGCCTTACATTAATGCTACAACTATGTTAGGGCAAAGTAAAAATGCCTTTCAGGCAGAAATTGACAGTGCCTGCGAACTAATTGATTTCTTAAGATTTAATGTTCACTTTTTAAGCGAAATATACAGGCAGCAACCTGAAAGTTCTGCCGGTGTAAATAACCGTATGGAATACCGGCCACTTGAAGGTTTTGTATTCGCACTTACGCCATTTAATTTCACCGCCATTGGCGGAAACCTGCCAACAAGTGCTGCTATGTGCGGTAATGTAGTTGTTTGGAAATGCGCTAATACTCAAGTTTTCAGCGCACAAATGTTTATGAAAGTGCTTATTGAAGCGGGTTTGCCGGAAGGCGTTATCAACCTTGTTTTTGTTGATGGGCCAACCATGGGTGATGTTTGTTTTAATCATCCGCAATTTGCGGGAATTCATTTTACCGGAAGCACAGGTGTGTTCAATAAAATGTGGGAGACTATCGGAAAAAATCTTCCCGTTTATAAATCGTATCCAAGAATAGTAGGGGAAACCGGAGGAAAGGATTTTGTTATTGCTCACAAGTCTGCTGATGTTGACACCGTTGTAGCTGCTCTTGCCAGAGGCGCTTTTGAATACCAGGGACAAAAATGTTCTGCTGCTTCCAG
>JAFDXB010000175.1 GCA_018268175.1 Bacteroidota bacterium
ATACCTGTTACAACCACACCTGTCATTTCTGTAGCTCCTGCTTCAGCAAGAACAACCGAAATGGTTTTGCGGTTTCCAATTGTTACATCCTGTGACTCATAAGACAGGCTGCTAAAAGTTAGTTGCTTGGCACTAGCAGGAACAGAAATGGAATAAGTTCCATCTGCTGCAGTAGTTGTACCTACTGTAGTTCCTTTCACTACTACCGAAACGTTCGGAATAGGTGCACCACTCGCGTTGGTAACCTTTCCGCTAATGGATTGTTGCGCTATTGATGTTAGCACAAATCCCATGGCGACCATCAAGGTCAGTAAATGTTTCTTCATGTTTTTTGCATATTAGTTTAAGAAGTGGCAAATATAAATACATTTGACTGTAATTTAACAAGACAATAAAAGAATGTTTTTTGTTGCATCATTCTTTTTTTCTTATATGTCAAGATAATATTGATAAAAATCCTAACGCGTTTTTCCCTTACTTATATACATTAACATCACCGGCAACAGGGTTAAATTAGTTAAAGTTGCTACTACCAAAGTAAGTGAAGTTAGCCAGCCCAATGCTATTGTTCCTCCAAAACTGCTGCCGCAGAATATTATAAACCCTGCAGTTAAAACCAAGGATGTATAAATTATACTTAATCCTGTATTTTTCATGGTGCTTTGAACCGTTTGCCTTTTATCATTTCCAAAAACCGGTAATTCCTGCTTGTAGTTTACTAAAAACCGTATAGTTATATCTACTGCAATTCCTAAGGCTACACTAAAAACCAATACGGTTGAAGGCTTTAACGGTAAACCAACCCAACCCATAACCCCCGCTGTTACAATTAATGGTACAATGTTGGGAATCAATGAACAAAACATTATTCTTACGCTTCGAAAAAGATAAAGCATGCAAAAGGCAATTAATATAAAAGCCAGAATTATACTTTCTTTCAATCCTCCTATTATAAACCGGCTGCCTTCTAAAAATGTAATACTTGTTCCGGTGAGTGTTACCTTATAATTTGAAGTATCAAAAATTTGCCGGCCTTTATTTTCAATACTATCTATCAAACCTGGCATTTCGGCTGTGCCGATGTCAGCCATAGAAATACTTATTCTGGTTTTACTTCTGCTGCTATCCATAAATGACTCAACAATTGAAGTAAGTGAATTTGAATTTCCTTTGTTTTTCCCACCTTTTAAATATTCACCAACAAAGGCGCCATCAAATGAATTTGGCATTAAATATTGTGTAGAATCCATCTCATAAAACCCTTGTTTTGCAAATTTTAAACCTTCAGCAAGTGATAATGGCCTTCGTAAAGCCGGAATTTGCGAAAGGAACCTTGAAAACGTATCTATTTTTTCAAAAGTTTCTAAGGCCTTAAAGCCGGATAACCCGTTTTTTTTCTTTGTATCAACAACAATTTCCAACGGCATAACCCCTGTGAAATGCTTTTCAAAAAACTTTAAATCTGTATAAATTTTATCGGTCTTGGGTAGGTCATCAACTATATAACCAACGGTTTTTAATTTCATCATTCCCAAAAGCGAAAAAGCAACTATAACAACCGTAACTATAATTACAGATTTGCTGTTCCGCAACACCAGATTTTCTAAATAAAGTAAAAATGCTGTAATCCTTTTGTTGTATAAATATTTTGTCTCATTTTCTGAAGGCACTTTAAAAAAACTTAGTAGCGCCGGTAACATTATAAATGATATCAGAAAAATAAGAATTATGCTCAATCCGGCAACTACGCCAAATTCTTTTAGAATTTCAGAATTTGTAAAAGCAAAAACCCCAAAACCAATGGCTGCTGAAATATTGCAAAACAACGTTACAATACCCATTTTACTAACCATATTTACCAGTGCGGTCACCTTATCTTGCCCACTGGCATAATTATGATGATATTTATTTATAAAATATACACAATTTGGAATGCCGATTACAACAACAAGGCAGGGCAGCAAAGCTGTTAAAAGCGTGATTTTGTAGCCACATAAGTAAATTAAAGCAACCGTCCATATCACACTTATTAAAACAACTCCCAGCGACAAAGCTGTTGTTTTAAACGACCGAAAAAAAAGCATCAATATTATAACACTTAAAATAAGTGAACCGAAAAGAAACAATTTCATTTCTTTTTGTATTCTGTCGGAAACAACAGTTCTTATCAGAGGCAATCCACTTATATGAGTTTTTACTCCGGTTTGCTTCTCATATAAACTAACGACATTTATAATTGAGTTTATAACTTCAGTTCGTTCCGGCGAAGCCAGAATATCTTTATTTACTTTGCATGCAAGAAGGTAAGCATGCGAATTTGGATTATATAAAAGGCTTTTATAAAATGGAAGATTATAAAATTCATCCCTGGTAGAATCCAGAGTTTTTTGATCAGAAATATTTTGAAATATCTTTTCAGAATATAACCTTTCAGTTTCAAAATTCTTCTTTAAAGTTACAGCATCAGCTACTGAGAGAACTGCTTCAACTCCTTTTATCTTTTTTAAACTGTCAGTTAGTTTTTTATATGGAGTGAAATGCCTGATAGTAAAAAATTGCGAATCTGCAATTCCAACTACAAGAGTATTTCCGTCATCACCAAAAACCTTTTTAAATTCCTGATAATCTTTATAATGCCTGTTTGATGTTGGAATTGCTTTGCTGAACTCGTAACTGAGTTTAACTTTTGAAGCAAAATAACCCATTACAATTGTGGAAAAAAACAATAAAATCAAAAGGCTTACTCTGTATTTTAAAACAAACCTGCCCAACCTCTCCCACATAGAAAAAATTTATGCGCAAAGATGAACTAATTTTACTTTATGACGCAAAAAACTGAAGGTATAGTACTTAAAACAATTAAATATGGAGAGACAAGTATTATAGTTTCGGTGCTAACAGTTCAATTCGGTTTACAGAATTATATAATTAACGGGGTTCGAACTTCCGGCAGGGCCGGTTCAAAATATATTTTATACCAGCCATGTTCAATTCTTGATTTGGATGTATATAATAACGAACTTAAAAACCTTAAACGTATTAAAGATGCATCATTAACTGTTCCCTTTCAAAATATTTTTCAGTCGGTATTTATTACCGGAATTGCAACTTTTATTATTGAAGTTGTTTCAAAGGCTATAAAAGAATCTGAAAAAAATGAAGACTTATTCGAATTTCTAAAATACACACTACTTTATCTCGACAAATGCTCGCAAGAAACTTCATCAAATGTTGCAATTTTTTTTATGCTGGAATTTTCAGATTATTTAGGATTTAAAATTGAAAAAAATGAAGGAAACATTTTTGATTTGCGAGAAGGGAAATTTAGTTTTTCACTGCCGGAGCATAAGAATTATTTGGATGAAGAAGAATCAGAAATAATAAGGCAATTCTTGGAAGCAGATGATATAAGTTATTTAAGAAAAATTAAACTTTCCGGAAAAAAACGTTCATTGATACTCGAAAAACTTTGCAAATTTTATGAAATTCATATTGCAGGATTTTCAGAGCCTAAATCTCTAAAAGTATTGACCCAACTGGTTTAAATCAACTTTAATATTTTGCATTCTTCCGGTATAAAATCATCTTTTGCATTTTGCAATAAATAAATGCCGGGCTTTTTTCCTCCAGAAAAACTTCCGAGAGTTTCAAAGCCAAGAGCTTCTGCTCCATTTTTGGTTGCCCATTGCAAAATTTCTTCTATCGGCACAGCCGGAAAATGCTTTTTAATTTCCTTTATTTCTGAAAGTATGCTAAGTGTATTATTACTCGCAAGGCTGTCTGTTCCCAAAACAATTTTGCAACCTGAATCCCTCAATGAATCAATTGGTGGAATTTTATTTTCTATATAAATATTTGCTTTTATGCAAATGCAGAATGATAAATTTTTATATGCTAAAGCAAATTCTATATCCTCAATTGAGGTAAAAGTATTGTGAACAGAAATTACGCTTTTAGCTTTTTTAAAATGAGGTAACCACCTATGGATACTGCTTTGATTTGATTTTTCAAACTTTGATATATCTATTCCAAGGTTTTTATATAATTCTAAAAATTTTCCGGTTTTGTGCACATGAAAACTATCCTCTTCTTCTGATTCCTGATTATGAATTGAAATATAATTATTATTTTCTTTTGAGATAAGTTCAAAAAGTTTATCTGAAACTGAGTAGGGCGAATGTGGCGTTAAATATGCATTTTGAAAATGGCGGGCCACTTCAATTGCGGCATTAAATCTTTTTTCTGCGCCAGCATCAACAAAACCGCTAACCTCTACAAAATTCCTCCACAAAATTCCAGGATAATTATTTTTAAAATTTGCAGTATCTGAAGTATTGCAAATGTCGCCAACAGCCACAATGCCTTCATCTTTCATAGCTTGGGCAGTGTGATACATTAACTCTTCGCCGCAGGCAATACGGTTTTTCATAACTTCCTGAACAAATGTTACCAAACCGGTTCCTGTTTTTATTTGAGATTTTAAATTACTGAGTTCAAGATGGCAATGGCAGTTTATAAAACCGGGAATAATTATTCCGTTGTACTTTTCAGCATTATCGCAATTATTTTCAATTGCAAGTATTTCTCCTTCAGAAGTGCAAACTATTGAATGACCGGCACCGGTAAATTTATTTCCATCAAAAATGTTATCGGCAGTAAATTTTCTAATCAATTTTTTATCCTTATTCGTAATTTTGCAACTCTTAAAAATGGCTATAAAATTACATTATGTTAGATAAACTGGAGGCGATAAATGCGAAATTTAATGATTTGGGAGTGGCATTATCCAATCCTGAAATAGTATCAGATAACAAACGTTACAGCGCTATGAGCAAGGAATACAGAAGCCTTGAAAAAATAGTTGTTGTAAAAAAGCAATACACCCAAATTCTTGATGATATAGAATTTTATAAAGAGGTTTTAAATGGTGATGATGAAGAAATGCGGACAATGGCAAAATCTGAGTTGCCAAAACTTGAAGATAAAAAAGAAGAATTTGAAAAAATTCTTCGCAATATGTTAATACCAAAAGATCCGTTTGATGAAAAAAATGCAATTCTGGAAATACGTGCAGGAACCGGTGGCGACGAAGCTTCTCTTTTTGCAGGAGATTTACTTCGAATGTATATGAAATATTGCGAAAAGAAAGGCTGGAAAACAGCAATGTTAAGTGAAAGCGAAGGCACTGTTGGCGGATATAAAGAAATACAAATTGAGGTTGTGGGCGATGATGTATATGGCACATTGAAATTTGAAAGCGGAGTGCACAGAGTTCAGCGTGTACCTGATACAGAGGCGAGTGGGCGTGTTCATACAAGTGCAGTTACGGTTGCTGTTATGCCTGAGGCAGAAGAGGTTGACGTGGAACTTAAAGAAGCAGACGTAAAAATGGAAACTGCACGCAGCGGTGGGGCGGGAGGCCAGAACGTAAATAAGGTTGAAACCAAAGTGTTTCTTACCCACAAACCAACAGGCATTGTGGTAGTTTGCCAAACAGAAAGAACTCAGCTTGCTAATCGTGAAAAAGCAATGGAAATGCTTAGAACAAAACTATATGATATGGAAGTTCGTAAGCAGGAAGAAGCAATATCTCATTTGCGGAAGAGTTTGGTAAGTACCGGTGACAGAAGCGCCAAGATAAGAACTTATAATTTTCCTCAGGGAAGAATAACTGACCATAGAATTGGTTTAACGGTTTATAATTTAGATAGTGTATTAAACGGTGAATTGCAAGAGTTTATAGATGCTCTTCAGTTTGCGGAAAACGCAGAAAAAATGGCATCTCAAAACTCATAATTTGTTTATCTGTGAGTTATTGTTTAAATTAAGCCCTCATTGCTTAATAATGGCCAAAAATTTAAATATTTCTGGCACTTTATTTGGAACTATTTTATACGGCTTTGAATAATAATAGTCAATTTTCTCATAAGCAGTTAGTTTTGGTAAAACGGCCTTTGTTTCTACAAAGGCCTTTTTAATTTTTATTAATAAAGCTTCAGATATAACTTTACAAATAGAATTTTTTTTAGTGAGTATAATTGAGAAAAACGGAATATTAAAGAAAGTCGGGAAAAAACTTAATAAAAATGCAAATGAAATGTCGTTTGTGGACCATCTTGAACAATTAAGGTGGCATTTAATACGCGCTGTTATTGCATGGCTGTTAGCAAGTATTTTGACTTTTGTTTTTATAGACTGGATTTTTGATAATATAATTCTTGCTCCCGCAAGATCTAATTTTATAACATATAAAGTATTGTGCGACTTTGGCCATAGCCTTCATTTAGGAGAAAGTTTATGTATGCCTCCCATAGATATAAAACTACAGGGTAACACCGTAAGCGGCCCATTTATGTCTGCAATTTCAATTGCAATGATTGGCGGGATCATAATTGCCTTTCCATATTTGTTCTGGGAACTTTGGAAATTTGTAAGGCCTGCGCTTTCGCCGAAAGAAATAAAATATTCACGCGGCAGTATATTTTGGGTAACCTTATGTTTCTTAACAGGAGCATGTTTTGGCTATTTCCTTCTTGCTCCTTTCACATTTAACTTTCTGGCAAATTTTACTTTGGGTAAAACCAATGCTTATCAATATATACCAACTCTGGATGATTACATTTCAAACATCAACAACATTATTTTAGGTTGCGGTATTGCATTTGAACTTCCTGTTCTTGCATTTGTTCTTGCCAAAATAGGAATTATCACAGGTACTTTTTTAAAGAAAACCCGCAAATACTCTTTTGTATTAATCCTTATTCTTGCAGCAGTTATTACGCCTTCGCCGGATTGGACAAGCCAGGTAATCGTTGCACTTCCGTTGTTGCTTTTAATGGAGATCAGTATTGTTCTTGCTTCCAGAGTTGAAAGAGAAAAAATTCGGGAAGAGAAAGAATGGAGTTAAATTTACACAAAAAGAGATGTATATTTTTGACCGTAATAAACCTGTTGCAGTTGGCTCAGACCATGCAGGCTATTTATTAAAAGAAGAACTTATTTCCTTTCTTGAAGGCAATAACATTCCGGTAAGAGATTTTGGGACTTACTCAGAAGATTCAGTTGATTATCCTGATTTTGCACATCCTGTAGCGCAGGTTGTTGAAGATGGCGAATGCGCATTCGGTTTGCTGCTTTGCGGAAGTGCAAATGGTGTAGCAATTACTGCAAACAAACATACAGGAATAAGGGCTGCATTGTGCTGGGGTGAAGAAATTGCTGAACTTGCACGCAAACATAATAATGCAAACATCTTGTGTATCCCCGCAAGGTTTGTAAGTGAAAAAGATGCAGAAAACATACTAAGTACTTTTATGTCAACCGAATTTGAAGGTGGAAGGCATGAAAAC
>JAFDXB010000176.1 GCA_018268175.1 Bacteroidota bacterium
ATAAAAGGGCCTACCATTCTTTTCCGCCTGAAAGGCAGAATGCGCTTTACGCTTAAATGTTCACTGATAGCGGCTTCACGGGCTTGTATAATAAGTTCAGGCATTTGTTCATTTATTTTTGAAAATTATTTTTCTTTCGAAATAAAAGGTAATCTAAGGAAAATCTCCCCGGACCTGTAAATATTAGGGCAATAAATGTGAACAAGTATAAAAAGCGTAATTCCAAAACCTGGAAACCGTCGCCGGAAATAAATGCGTGAAAAATAAATATTACTATAAAATCTATTGCTAATATTAAAGAAGCGAACCTGGAGAACAATCCAAAAATTAAAAGGATAGAACAAATCCCTTCTGCAAATCCGGCCATATAAAATGAAGTATTTGCTCCAATCCCAATTGGATCCATAAAATGAATTTGCTGCCCGCTAAGAATAACAGATATTTTTTCAAATCCATGACCGTAAAACAAAACAAGAGCAAGCACTACTCTAATAATCATTAAACCTATATCATAGCCTTGCTTCCAATCAGTGTATATAAATCCTAAATTTCTTTTCATTAACCAATTGTTTTAAATTTTAATAAATCCGGTAGCTGAATGAACCAAGTTTTTAGGATAAGAATTTATAGCCTTGGTAAAATTTGAAAGTTTAATAATTACCTTTTCTAACCATCCAAATTTATTCCAATTAATTAGAATTTATTGCTCAGATAAAACCATTTTTTGAACCCGGTTTCTCCATTTCCCTTTGCTTCCGGTTGTGCCATGGCATTAATTTTTACAAATCTGAGATTAGCGTGCCGCATAGAAGATGGCACAAAAATTATATTTTACGGTAAATGGGTTTTTATAATTTTTATATAAGGCCATAAAAAAAACGATTTTATCTCGGTTACAGGCATAAAAAAACTGCAGAATTAATCTGCAGTTTTTGTCGGGATGGCAAGATTCGAACTTGCGACCTCCTGGTCCCAAACCAGGCGCGATAACCGGGCTACGCTACATCCCGAACTTTTGGGGCGGAGAGGGTGGGATTCGAACCCACGGTACAGTTTAACCCGTACGACGATTTAGCAAACCGTTCCTTTCGGCCACTCAGGCACCTCTCCTTTAACGGGTTGCAAAAATACACTTCCAATTTTAACTACCCAAAATATTTTTTACATAGCAGCTAACTGAACTTTTTGCTGCAACTCCAAAACATTTTCTTTAAACAAACTATCTGTATCCATCAGGTCTTTAACCGTTTGGCAACTATGAATTACGGTTGTATGGTCTCTTCCGCCAAAATGCTCACCAATTGTTTTTAAACTGTTTTTTGTAAAGGCTTTTGATAAATACATTGTTATTTGACGAGCCTGAACAATTTCACGTTTACGTGTTTTTTGAAGCAGTTTATCGTACGGCACATTAAAAAATTCACACACCATTTTTTGAATTGCGTCTATTGTAATTTCTTTACTTGATGATTTTACAAAATTCTTTAAAACCTTTTTCGTTAGCTCAATATCAATTTCTCTTTTATTTAAAGACGATTGCGCAAGCAACGAAATAAGAGCACCTTCGAGTTCACGGACATTACTGTTTATATTATAAGCTATGTATTTCACAACTTCTTTGGGCATATCAAAACCATCATGCTTCATTTTGGTTTCCAATATTTCCATTTTTGTTTCGTAATCAGGCATTTGAATATCTGCACTTAATCCCCACCTGAACCTGCTTAAAAGCCGTTCCTGCACACCTTCAAGATCTTTCGGCGATTTATCGCTTGTAAGAATTAACTGTTTGCCGCTTTGATGCAAATGATTGAAAATTGAGAAAAATGCATCCTGAGATTTCTCAGCGCGGTTAAAAAACTGAATATCATCAATAATTAATACATCTATTAACTGGTAGAAATGTATAAAATCATTTATAGCATTATTTCTTCCATGATCTATAAACTGATTTATAAATTTTTCGGAGCTAACATATAATACCACCTTATTAGGATGAATTCTTTTTACTTCGTTGCCTATTGCCTGAGCAAGATGGGTTTTTCCTAAGCCTACCCCACCATAAATAACAAGAGGGTTAAAAGATGTAGCGCCGGGTTTTTCAGCCACAGTTTTTCCGGCTCTGCGTGCAACGCGATTGCAATCTCCTTCAATATAAGAATCCAAAGTATATGCATGATTGAGTTGCGGGTCAATATGCATCTTTTTTAAACCCGGAATTACAAACGGGTTTTTAACAGGATTATTTATAATTAAAGGAAAATCCATTTCATTGTTTGGATATGATTTATAACCTATTCCCGGCAGATCAGTTGTAAGAGGTTTGCCATTACTACTACCGCTGTCAACCATTATTCTGTATTCCAGCCTTGCTTCTTTTCCCAGCTCTCTTTTTAATGTTTTTGCCAGAAGAGAAACATAATGCTCTTCAAGATACTCATAAAAAAACTGACTTGGTACCTGAATCGTTAAAACCTTATCTTTTAGTTCAACAGGAGTAATGGGTTCGAACCATGTTTTATAATGCTGCCATTCAACAATATCCTTGATAATCTCTAAACAGTTAGCCCAAACTTTGTCAAAACTTTTGTTCATTTACCTATTGCAGTTTATAATGTTTAGATGGTTAATATTAGTGGATTAAACCCGGAAATAAAAATTATTGATTTAATAAAAAAAATTACCGGCAGGACGGCGAATATCAAAATTATTTTGTTGATAAAAAAATTTTTTATCTCATATTTTTTTTGATAAAGAAACATTATTGTTTTTTCTCGTTAAGAATTCAAAATTACAACTGAAATATACTTCAGCATTGATTCTGATATTAATCATATTTTTTTGTTGCTTCAGCCGAAAGCCTTGATTTTACTAATATTTCAGGAAAAAGTAAATTTTAATTGTGTGAATAATTTTTTTTCTGAGTAAAAAATCACTTAAAAAAAATTACCCTCCTTCTTTCATAAATTACTTTTACTTTTGATGCTGTAAAAACATAAAATATGAAATTTGAAATCGTTGGAACGCTGTATGCAAAATTTGATGAGGTTAGAAAAACTGAATCGTTCCGTACACGAGAATTTGTGATTGAAACAAGTGAAGAAAATAATGGAAAAACTTATCTTAGTTATATCAAATTTCAAAGTACACAAGACCGTGTTTCCATAGTTGATAAATTTAAAACAGGCGATAAGGTAAAAGTATATTTTAATATCCGCGGTACCAAGTACGAAAAAGATGGTAAAACAAATTATTTTACCAACCTTGATGTGTGGAGAATGGAAGAAGTTGGTTCTGCATCATCTCAATCTGCTCCTCCTAAATTCAATCAGGAACCAATTGATTCATTCAGTTCATCAGATGATTCTGATAACCTGCCGTTTTAATCTATGCAAAAAGCTTTAACTGTTAAGTTATCGCCCGGTGAAATAAACAATACCGATAGTATTAAAACAAAAATTGCGGCAACTTTAGCTGTAAACCCATCTGCTATAACTGGTTTTCATATCAATAAACGTTCTATTGATGCCCGGTCAAGGAATATTGTATATGTATTATCGCTAAAGGCTTTTATTAATGAACCTTTTGTTGAAAGAAATTATAGCAATATAGAATTGCAGGATGTTTCTAATGCCGGGAAATCAGTAATAATAGTAGGAGCCGGGCCTGCAGGCCTTTACGCTGCGCTGAAATTAATTGAAAACGGAATAAAACCTGTTATTCTTGAACGTGGGAAAAATGTAAGAGACCGCCGTCGCGATTTAGCAGCACTTAACAAAGAAGGTATTATAAACTCTGACAGTAATTATTGCTTCGGTGAAGGCGGTGCCGGAACTTATAGCGACGGAAAACTTTATACTCGTTCAAACAAAAGAGGTGATATTTCAAGAATTCTTTCTTTGTTCGTTCAATTTGGTGCAGAAGAAAATATATTATTCGATGCCCATCCTCATATAGGGACTAATAAACTTCCCAAAATAATTACTTCAATGCGGGAAGCCATAGTTTCCGCCGGCGGCGAAATACATTTTGATAAGAGAGTAACAGATATAAATTTTAATGGAAAGGTAGTACAGTGCGTGCTTTGCGGTTTGGAAGAGTTTAAGGCAAATGATTATATTCTGGCAACCGGCCATTCGGCACGAGATATTTTTCATTTGCTAAAAAATAAAAATATTTCTATCGAAGCAAAACCCTTTGCCCTTGGTGTAAGAGTTGAACACCCGCAGAACCTGATAGATAACATACAATATAGCTGCGACCTGCGGCCGGAAAATCTTCCCCCCTCATCATACAGCCTGGTTCAGCAAATTAATGGCCGGGGTATGTTTTCATTTTGTATGTGTCCGGGCGGAATTATAGCACCCGCTGGCACTTCACCGGCTGAGCTTGTAGTTAATGGCTGGAGCCCTTCAAAACGAAATAATCCATTTGCTAACAGCGGAATTGTTGTGGAAGTTGATAAAGAAAATGCTTTAAAATATCTTGGCAAAGGTTTTACCAGCAACGATCCGCTTTTATTTATGCATTTTCAGCAAAAAGTGGAACAGGACTGCTTTATCGCCGGAGGCGGAAAATTTGTTGCTCCTGCCCAACGGCTGGCAGATTTTAGCAAAGGAAAAATTTCGGCAAACCTGCCGGAAACTTCGTACTTACCGGGTGTAAACAGTGTAAATTTAAAAAATTGCCTTCCGGAATTTATATATCAGGCGTTAGCCGCAGGATTTCCTCTGTTTGGAAAAAAGATGAAGGGATATTTTACAAATGATGCAGTTGTTGTTGCCACAGAAAGCCGTACATCAAGCCCCGTAAAAATTCCGCGGCAACGCGAAACATACAACCATATTGATTTTGACAATTTATACCCTTGCGGCGAAGGCAGTGGATTTGCCGGAGGGATTGTAAGTGCAGCGATGGATGGAGAAAATGTTGCTGCCGCAATAATTGCCAAATACAGAAATACATTAATTTCACGCATCTAAAATGAGCTATGAATATTCTTGAACTTCACAACCTAAAAAAATACTTTGCAACCCAAAAAGCAGTAGATGATATAAGTTTTAACCTTAAAGAAGGGTCTATTTTCGGATTGCTTGGGCCTAATGGCGCCGGTAAAACTACTTTACTGCGAATGATAACAGGCATATTTTATCCTGATAGCGGAGAAATTATGCTCGACGGAAAAAAGTTTGACCCTTTAAATGATATTCGTAACATCGGCTACATGCCGGAAGAAAGAGGCCTGTATAAAAAAATGAAAATAGGCGAACAGGTTCTCTATCTTGCCCGTTTGAAAGGCCTGTCAAAAAGCGAGGCAATTCAAAAAGCAAAAGAATGGTTTGTAAAGTTTGAAATGGAAAGCTGGTGGAACAAAAAGGTTGAAGACTTAAGTAAAGGAATGAGCCAAAAGCTTCAATTTGTAACTACCATTTTACATGAACCGCGTCTTATAATTTTAGATGAACCTTTCAGCGGCCTTGACCCTGTGAATGCAAACCTTATTAAAGAAGAAATTTATAATATCGCCCGTAAGGGCAGTACAATAATTTTTTCCACTCACCGTATGGAACAAGTGGAAGAAATTTGCGACCATATTGTGCTGGTTAATAAAGGCAAAAAAATTCTTGACGGAAGTATTTCAGGAGTAAAAAATGATTTTAAAGAAAATAAATTTGAAATTCTGATTGATTATAATGGTGAAAGCAACGACAAATTTAAGTTTATAGAAAAAGGACAAGGGCAGGCAATTATTAAAATAAACGAAAACACACAGCCAAATGAAATTTTACAATATTTCATTTCGCAAAATGTGCAAATTCATGGGTTTAGAGAAATTATGCCTTCATTGAATGATATTTTTATAAAACTTGTTGAAAACACCGAAAAAGCAAGAGAATTCCAAAAATTTAATTAAGCTAATTATGAATAAAACAGGTCTTGTTATAAGCAGAGAATACTTTACAAGGGTTAAGAAAAAATCGTTTTTATTAACAACTATTTTAGTGCCGCTTGTAATTATTGCATTTTATGCAGCTATAATTTTTATTTCGGTAAAGGGTGGAAGTGAAAATAAAAATATTGCAGTGCTTGATGAATCGGGATTATTCGGCAATGAAAAAGATATTAAGGAAACAAACCTTAAACTTACTTTTTTAAAAAATGAGACTGAATCATCGTTTAAATCAAAATATAAAAATGAAGGTTATGATGCTTTTCTTTATATACCAAAGTTTGACTTAAATAAAAATCCGGACTTTACAATTCACAGTCCTAATACTTTAAGTTTGAGTGCATCATCTCAAATAGAAAAAACAATAAACAAGGCTTTGGAAGATAAGCGTTTGATAGCTGCCGGAATAGACCCTGAAAAGTATAGTCAAATTCAGGCTGATGTAACTTTAAATAATACAATAGATACAAAAGAGGGCAGCAAAAAAAGCGTTGCAGGCCTTGCATACGGGGTTTCATTTGCTTGTGGCATTCTCATTTATATGATGATGATAATTTATGGCACTCAGGTAATGCGTGGAGTTATGGAAGAAAAAACAAACAGAATTGCTGAGGTAATAGTAAGTTCTGTAAAGCCTTTCCAGCTTATGCTGGGAAAAATAATAGGAATTGGCGCTGTTGGCTTAACTCAATTTGCAGTGTGGATTATTCTTATCGGCGTAATGCAATTTATTGTTCCCCTTATTTTTCCTGAGATGATGGCAAATGCTACTTCAGGTATTTCAGAAGAGCAAAAAGCTTCGGTTGCAGCTGAAATTATGCAGGGGTTATCGGCATTGCCGCTAGTAAAAATTGGGGCATTATTCTTATTTTATTTCCTGGCAGGATTTTTAACTTACGCATCTTTATTTGCTGCAATTGGCAGTGTGGTAAGCGACGACCAGCAAGAAGCACAACAGCTTGTATTCCCGGTTTTAATGCCGATAATATTGGGTTTTGTAATAATGACTCAGGCATTAAACAATCCCAACAGTGCTCTTGCAGTTTTTGGGAGTATATTTCCATTAACATCTCCAATAGTTATGATGGGAAGGATAACTTATGATATTCCTGCGTGGCAGTTAGCTACTTCAATGGCTGTATTAGTAGGTACATTTTTTCTTTTAACGTGGCTCACCGGCAAAATTTACAGAACAGGAATTTTAATGTACGGCAAAAAACCAAGCTGGAAGGAAATGATGAAATGGGCTGTAAGAAAGGCTTAATTGAATTTAAGGATTGACGATTTACGATTTATGATTTTAGATTTTAGATTTTAGATTTTAGATTTTAGATTTTAGATTGACGATTTACGATTGACGATTTTGGATTTTAGATTTTAGATTTACGATTGACGATTGACGATTTTAGATTTTAGATTGACGATTGTGTGATTGGGATCATGAAATCAAGAAATCAAAAAATCAAAAATCCAAAATCAAAAATCAAAAATCAAATTAAACTCTACATCCGATTTAAATTTAAAAGCGCCTTCTTCATA
>JAFDXB010000177.1 GCA_018268175.1 Bacteroidota bacterium
AATCAGGATGTTCCCAAATACTCAAGCAGTGATACGCACATTTGAGGAGTAAAAATATTATATCTGGCATAAGATGATGAATCGCCTATTTTTATTGTAAATGCATTTTTATTTTTTTGCAATACCTTAAACATATTTTCATCAGTATTATCATCGCCGCAGGCAAGAATAAAACCATAATTATTATCGAGTAGTAACTTTTTTGTTATTGCTCCTTTATTCATTCCCTTTACCCGGGCTTCAATAATTTTGTTTCCCTGCATTACCTGAATATTTAAAATATCTGCATAACCTGATAATTCAGTTAGTAATTCCGATGCACGAAGTTTTGCCTGATCCTGATTTGAATTGCGGTAATGCCAAACAAAAGAGTATTCCTTCTCCTCAATAAAACTGTTTGCTGTTCTCTTTACAAAGTATTTCATTATTTTCCGTAATGTTTCTTTTGCTGTCTCATCAAGCACTTCTTCGGTTTGCTTATTCCATTCACCGTTTTTCTTTTTCATTTTTGCGCCATGCTCAGCAACCAAACCTATGTTTATATGCCCCAGCCATTTTGATAAAGTTTCGCTATCTCTCCCGCTTATTACATAAATATCATTTTTATCATCATCGGCTAACTTCTGCAAAGCATCTAAAACATTTTTTGGAGGTTCTACCCTATCCGGATTTTTATTAAAAGATACAAGTGTGCCGTCGTAATCCAGCAGCAGTAAGCGCTTTGGTGATTTACGGTAAACTTCCAGTAATTTAATTTTTGTGGGATAATCTAAAAATATAAATTCAAATTCCTGTTGTTTCTTTTTAATTTTTCTCAATTGGTCAAAAAAGTCATCTGCCCATGCAAGTACATCGTAATCTTTTACACGGGTTTGCATTTGAATCATTCTTTGTTCTTGTTCCTGAGGGCTCATTTGGAGGGCCATATTTATTGCATCTCCAATTCCTTTAAAATCATTAGGGTTAATTAAAACAGCATCTTTAAATTCTCTCGCAGCTCCCGTCATTTCGCTTAATAGCAAAATTCCTTGTTTATCTTTCCGGCTTGCAACAAATTCCTTTGCTACAAGGTTCATCCCATCACGCAATGGCGTTATTAAAGCTATATCACAAACGGTATATAGCGCCATCATATCATTAAATTCTAACGATTCATATTTATAGTTTACAGGTTTCCAGGTTAGTGTTCCTATTCTGCCGTTAATGTTACCTACAAACTCATCTATTTCCCTTTTTCTTTTAGCATAATTGCTAATGTTATCTCTCGAAGGCACAATTGATAATATGAAAACAATTTTTCCCGCATACTGCGGATAGTTGATGAGGAACTGCTCATATCCGCGTAAGCGGCACATAATACATTTTGTATAATCGAGCCTGTCAACCGAAAAAATTATTTTTATATCCTTGAATTGCTCTCTATAAAAGTTTCTTTTTTCTGCTATCGCAGGATTATCATAAGCGTCGTTGAATTTTTTATAGTCAATACTTATCGGAAATACATCTGCTTTTATAAGCCTGTTATTGTATTTAATGAGGTTCTGATCGTTTTCAACACCCATTGCCATTTGAATGCTTTTTAAAAAGTGAGCAGCATAATCAATTGTGTGAAAACCTATAAGATCGGCGCCCAGCATGCCTTCAAGCATAGCTAACTGCCATTTTTCGGGAATAAGTTTAAATAACTCGAATGATGGAAAAGGGATGTGAAGAAAAAAGCCAATTGTAATTTCCGGCATTGCTTCCCGAATAAGTTTGGCCAGCGGCAACAGGTGGTAATCATGTATCCAGATAATATCATTCGGCCTAATATTTTGTAGAAGCACTTTTACAAATTCTTCATTGGCTGCCATATAATTTTCAAAATATGAAGGCTTATATTCTGCATAAGTTGGAAAATAATGAAACAATGGCCATATAACAGAGTTACTCATGCCACTATAGTAACCCTCGTAAATGCTGCTTTTCATAAAAACAGGCAAAAGTGTATATTCAGACTGTATAGTTCTGCTTAATTTTTCCCATGCCGTTTTGCTGCAACCCGGCACTCCAACCCAATAAATTTGCGAAAATGAACTGCCTTCTTTATCCTGCGTATAATTAGCATAACTTTTCACAGCACTTACCAATCCGCCCGATGATGATTTAATAATCGTGTCGTTGTCTTTTTCTTTAATGTTTACCGGTAAGCGGTTAGAAATTATAAAAAGTCGTTTTTCGATGTTCATTAATTCTTTTTTTTAGCACTACAAAACAAATTCTTTGCCCCACGGGCTATTATAAATGTTTGTTATAGATTTTTTTTTTAATTTAGGCCTGCTCAAAAACTTAAATAAGATGGTAAAGCCTGTAATTTTTATTAGTATCGCCTTAATTTTTGCTTCCTGCCAGTCGGCAGCAGAAAAAGAGAAGTGGGCGAAGTTAAGCAATAATGATTCTTTAACCCAAACCGTTGGTATGAACGAACAAAAAAGCGGAGAAAAATTTTGGGAAGAATTAGTTTGGATGAATGCTTACGATAAAAAGGGCCGGGTTCAGTTTTCACAACCTGTGCCGGCAAGCTGGAAGTTTCCAAAAACTGCGGCTGAAGGTGAACCAATAATTTTGGGAGACCATAATTTAAAAATATATGTTATCCCTGCAAAGTCATATACATTTTTTGAAGATAATTTTATGAGAAGCAGTTCGGAAGCAAGTGGAATTCCAATGCGCAGGTTTCCGGGTATTGAAAATTTACTTAAGGATGAAATCGGCTCAATGCCGGGAATGAATGGCTATTCTTTTGTAAAATATTACGATCTGCCGGAAGTTTCTAAAGTTGACCAATGGTATCAGGATCAGCTATATAAAGTTGCGCCAAGAAACGACCGTGCTTTTTCTGTTGGCAGCGAATGGAAAGATGAAAATGGAAAACCCATTTTTGTTTTGCTTAAGGTTAGTGTTTTAAATATGCCCGGGTCTGAAATGTGGACATACTTCGGTATGAAAGTAAATTCAGATCCTGAATATTTGGAAAGGTCAAAAAATCAACTCGTATTTATGCTTGCAAATATTCAATACAACCTTGAACCTATAAAAGAATATAATGAGGAGGAAGCACGAAAAGCAGGCATAAGCTGGGCGGCTCATAATGCAAGAATGGCGGCCAATCAGGCTGCATTCCAAGCGCAGCAAAGAGCATTTGTAAATAAATCAGATGCAGTAAATAAAGCAATTATGGACGGCTACAATTCATCTATGGCTTCACAGGAAAAAAGCCATAAAGAATTTATAGATGTTATAAATGAAAAAACAAATGTTGTTGATAATTCAACAGGTAAAACTTATAAGGTTGAATCGCACTACAATAAATATTGGATGAATTCAAACGGGGAATACATAAGTACCGACAAGCATACTTATGATCCCAATTTAGATGAAGGCCTTAATAAACAAAAGTGGGAAGAGCTGCATAAACAAAAATAACTTGCCGAAAAGCAAGCTATTTTGTTTAAAGTCGTCCGAATTTTCCGGCTGTGAAATCTTCGTAAGCCTGTATTAATTCTTCTTTTGTGTTCATTACAAATGGGCCTCGTGCTGCAATTGGTTCATTTAATGGTTCACCACTCATTATTAAAACCACTGAATCTTCTTCAGCTTCAACAGAAAAAATTTCACCATCATTTGCCAGCAAAATAAAACGGTCGGTATCTGCGGTTTCATTGTCATTAATCCGAATTTTTCCTTCTATAACAATTAACCCTGTATTAAAATTTGCAGGAAAATTAAAATCTGTTCTGGCTCCTCTTTTTATTTTAAGGTTCATAAGATTAACCGGAGAAAACGTTGAGGCGGGCCCGGTTTTATCCTTGTAATTCCCTGCAATCACTTCAACAGTGCCACCATTGTCAGGTAAGTTATAAACTGCAATTTGGTCTTTGGTAATAGATTGATATTTCGGTTGCGACATTTTATTTTTCGCCGGAAGGTTAACCCACAATTGCACCATGTGAAAATCGCCTCCTTGTTTTGAAAACCCTGATTCATGATATTCCTTATGCAAAACTCCTGATGCTGCCGTCATCCATTGCACATCGCCCTCGCCTATCACTCCGCTGTTTCCATAGCTGTCGTGGTGGGCCACTTTACCTTTATATGCAATTGTAACGGTTTCAAATCCGCGGTGCGGATGAACGTCAACACCACGTGGTTTATCTGTTGGAGGAAAATTAAATTTGGAATTATAATCAAGCATTATAAATGGATCCATTCGTGTCATACTGAGATGATAATCACTCGGAATAAAATTATGGACTCTAAATCCGTCGCCCACAAAATGAGGCGAGGGAGGTGTTATAATTCTTTCTACACTTTTTGTTTTCATAATTTATAATTTATAATTCAAACTTATGTGCAGAAATAAAAAATACCATTGATGTATGGTAAGTTATGCAGGAATAAGAATTGTGAACGAAGCGCCTTCACCGGGTTTGCTGTCGGCATAAATAGTACCTTGATGGTTTTCAACTATTTTTTTGCAAATAGCAAGGCCTATCCCTGTTCCGGAAAATTCATTCTTGCCATGCAGCCTTTGCATAAGATTAAAAATCTTATCCTTAAATACCGGATCGAAGCCAATACCATTGTCAGAAATTACAATTTTTTTATAGCTAAGTTCATGGTTTAATTTATGATCCAAAATCTCTGCTGATGAGGCGTTGGAAACTCTTATATTTATTTCAGGTGGCCTTTCAGGCGAAGCAAATTTTAGTGAATTTGAAATTAAATTAAAAAATAATTGCTTAAACTGAAAAGGGATAACAGAAAGTTGACCGACCTTATCGGCATGGAACCTTCCGTGTTTTGCTTCAAAATTTTCCTGAAGTTCTGTATAAACTTTTTTTATTATTGAATCAATATCAGTAACCTCAAAAATCCTTTCGGGGGCATTAGTTTGTGCGTATTCTAACAGATCATTAATTAATGTTCTCATACGGTCAATTGCCGCCGAAATTTTATCAAAATAGATTTTACTTTTCTCAGAAATCTTTTGGCCATCAATTTCTAAAATAAATGTTGAGAACGTTTTAATTTTTCTTAAAGGTTCCTGTAAATCATGACTTGAAATATAAGCGAACTCCTGTAATTCGCGGTTCATACTTTCGAGGTGCCTGTTTTTTTGTTCTATATCAAGAGCATGAGCCTTTAAACGGTCTTTTATAAGTTTTTTGTCGGTAAGGTCGCGTGTAACTTTGCTAAAGCCGATCAGTTTTTTTTCATCATCAAAAATTGCGGTAACAACTACATTGCCCCAAAATTTTGATCCATCTTTACGCAAGCGCCATCCTTGCCTTGTAGCCCTGCCTTTTTCAGCAGCTTCTGCTAAAAACTTTTGCGGGAGGTTAATTTTACGGTCTTCTTCAGGATAAAATATCTTGAAGTTTTTTCCAATAATTTCCGGTGACGTATATCCTTTAATTCTTTCAGCACCTTTATTCCAATTTGTAATATTTCCCTCAGCATCTAAAAACAAAATTGCATAATCAACAACTTCTTCAATCATTTTGTGATATACATTCTCCTTTTCTTTTATTGATGCAAGCGCATTTTGTAGTTCGGTTTGCCTTATACTTTCAATTGTTATATCGCGAATAATACCGGTAAGCCATTTTTTACCATTCGAATCAAAATAAATTTTACTGTTATTTTTTACAATCATTATTTCACCATTACTTTTTATGTAACGGTATGTATAATCTGACGGATGTGCTGAATTATAAATTTCTATATTTATATAACTCGCTTTTTCGAAATCATCAGGATGAACATATTGTAAAAAATAACCGGGATTAACACCCCCTTGAATTACAGGAATACCAATCATTTTAAAAAGGTTTTCCGAGTAATACATCAAATTAGTTTCGAAGCAATAATTATAAGTGCCAAAATTTCCAACCTCTTCTGCATGTTTTGATGATTCTCTTAAAAAATCAAAACATTCCTTTTCTCTTCCTTTAGGTTCCTTTTCTAAATCCATTATTATATATAATTGGGATAAACTCTACAATAGTTGTGCTATAATTAACGCTTTGAACTTTTTTTTTATTTTGGCAGCAGAAGATATACTTTTTTAAATTTGCAAATTATTGATTAAACATATCTTATGCGCTATATAAAATTTTCATGCTTAATAATTCTTTTCTTTTCAATCTACTCCTGCAGTACAAAAATCAACAAAAACGCTGATGACGGCATAATTAAATTGTCTTTTATTCAGATTAATGATGTTTATGAAATTCAGCCTTTGGAAATGGGCCATGCCGGCGGAATGGCAAGAGTGGCAACACAAAAAAAACTTTCATTAAAGGAAAATCCAAATACATTCCTGGTAATGGCAGGCGATTTTCTAAGCCCCTCTATTTATAACAGTTTAAAAGTGAATGGCGTAAGAGTTAGAGGAAGGCAAATGGTTGAAGCTATGAATGTTGCGGGAACGGACTTAGCTATGTTTGGCAACCATGAGTTTGATATTAATGAAAATGAATTGCAAAGCAGAATTAATGAATCGAAATTTGACTGGATCTCTTCAAACACTTTTCATAATGTAAACAATTCATCTGAACCCTTTTATAAAATTGAGAATGGAAGTAAGATTCCCTTTCCCGAAACAAGAATAATTAATATAAGTGATGCCGATGGCACAACTGCCAAAATAGGATTTATAGCTGTTACACTTCCTTTTAATAAAGCAAGTTATGTAGTATATACCGATCCGCTGGAAGCGGCAATAAAAGCATACAATACCATAAAAGACAGTTGTGATATTGTAGTTGCAATAACACATCAGGCAATGCCTGATGACGTAATTCTTGCTGAACGGCTGCCTCAGCTTGCAATAATTATGGGCGGCCATGAACATGATATGAGGCATCAAAAAGTTGGGAATGTATGGATTACAAAAGCTCATGCAAATGCAATAAGCGTTTTTAAAAACGATATTGTTATCAATAAAAAGAATAAAAATTTTACAACAACAACTTCATTAATTTATATGAATGATAGTGTTGCTTTGGATAGTGCCGCTTCAGTTGTTGTTAAAAAATGGGAAGATATATCAAACAAGAATTTTGCATCTCTTGGTTTTGATGCAAAGAAAATTGTAATAAATAATGGTGAGACACTTGACGGAAAAGAGGCACATGTGAGGTCGCAATCCACCAACCTTACACGTTTGGTAGTAAAATCAATGGAGGCTGCCTGCCCGGAGGCAGATGTTGCAATAGTAAATTCGGGTTCTATCAGAGTTGATGATGAACTTCATCCTCCTATAAGTCAATATGATATTTTAAGGACAATGCCTTTCGGCGGAGCAATAGTAGAAGTTGATATGGAAGGTAGTTTGCTTTCGAAAATATTATCAATTGGGCTTACCAATATCGGCACTGGTGGATTTTTACAATATTCAGAAAAATTAACGCATAACGAAGGAAAATGGTTTATTTCCGGTAAACCTATCGAAGATTCGAAAATTTACAGGGTAGCGCTTACAGATTTCCTGTTAACAGGCGGAGAATCAAATTTGGAACTTTTAACTGATAAGAATCCATCAATTAAAAAAGTTTATCCTTTGGCCACTGAAATTTCCAATCCGCGTAGCGATATAAGGCTTGCAATAATAAAATACGCTTCAAAATAAGGTTTTGGCACAGTTATTGACAATAGGCGGGCGAATCAAATCCTACAAAAAATTACAGATCCTCTATTTTGATAAACCGTGTTATTGACAAATCAATCCATCAATTTATGGATTAAAAGTTTTAAAAAACCTGCCGTAAAAAGCAGGTTTTTTTATTAATGAATGATTTTAAAGCTGTTACTGTGAATTTCGTTTGAATCGTTAACGATTATTTCTTTCACTCTTGCATTTTCGGGTCCGGCGTGGCACCATTTGATAAACTCTTCAATTTGCGGCTTATCGCCGGAAATTAGTATCTCAACATTTCCATCAGGCAAATTTTTAACCCATCCATTAAGGTTTAAATCTTCAGCCGCACGTTTTGCAGAGGCCCTGAAAAATACACCCTGGACTTTACCTTTTACAATAATTGATTTTGAGATCATGACTTATTCTTTAAAAGTTCGCCTTTTAATCTAGCAATAGTATTGTTGGCTTCTATTAATTTAAGTTTCAAATCATAAATTACAGGTTCGCCTGCTTTTAACAGCGCCTCGGTATCCTCATTATTTTTTTGAAGCAAAATGATGTCATAATCCATCATCTTTACTTCATTTTTCAATTGGTTAATTTGATTTACAAGTTCATTTTCGCCCTGAGCCTTAATTGACAAAAGAGATTGAATTTCCTTTTCAAGTTTTTCTTTTTTCAATTTTTCACTTTCTAAAAAACCGCTAAGGCTCTTATGATCGCGTTTTACTTTATTTACAACAATTTTTTGTAAAAAATATCCGGCTAAAAAGCCAACCAAAATTCCTATTCCTGTATATAGTAATATCTCCTGCAATTAATAATTTTTACAATGCAATTTATAAAATGTTGCTTACTAATTTGTTATCAAAACTAACTAAATAATTCGGGTTGGCTATTTTCATTTTCTGCTCTCTCCCATTCCATTTCCACTGATTTTGAATAATCAATAAGCTTTGCTCCAATTGCCTTCCAACCCATAACTTCGGTAAGCTTAGCAATTTTAAATTTGCCTTTATTTACCTGTTGCCCACGGCCTGTTTGCACTTTTAATACCGGCGATTCATCAGTTGAAACAGCTTCCAGCCTGTTATCCTTTCCATCTTTTATAAAATGAAAACGAGTATTTAAAGTTGAAGTTTCAATTTTAAACCGCTTAACATTATACTGCAGCTTTTCATTATCAAGATAAATAGCAGAAATAATTGAATCAGGATTAAATTTTTCAATCAACATAATTTTTTCCGGCTCAAACCTTTGGGTAAGTTCCTGGCTAACAATTTCGTAATCGCCATCAGCATAAATTACAAGAATTCTATCTTCTGCTTCAAACATACCAAGATACGATCCCTTATTTTCAGTATTCAACCTTCCAAACTTATCATCAAACCACAATTTTTTTGCAGAAAGAGTTGACTTACCGGATTCTTTAAATTTTACAGATCTAACCGGATATTTGGTAACCTGATTTCCGATGCTGCTTCTTCCTTTAATTTCAAGTGTTTCAAAATAAAATTCAAGTTCTTTATTCCGTGCAGTGCAGTTAGGGCTTAAAACAACTTTTACCACTTCAGCTTCACCGTTAGGATTCATGCTAAAATACTGCACTTTCGATTTGTCTGAACCTTTAGTAAGATCGTATTCCTTATCGCGGGTAATGCCTGTAACATTAAATCTTTTAGCGTAAGTAATACCGCTTTTACCATCAGTGTAAACCATATTATATGTAATCCGGTCATCACTTCTTTGGAATACGGCACAATAAATTATGTCTTTACCAATAAAGACTTTATCGGCCACACGAACTACTTTCATAATACCTGCTTTTGTAAAGCAGATAATATCGTCAAGGTCACTGCACTCCGTAACAAATTCATCTTTTTTTAGAGAGGTGCCAATAAAACCTTCCTGGAAATTTGCATACAATTTTGTATTTGCAATAGCAACATCTTTAGCCTGAATAACATCAAATTGTTTTAATTCTGTTTTTCTTTCTCTTCCCTTCCCATATTTTTTTAGAAGAGTATTATAATAATCAATTGCAAAGTCTGTAAGGTTTTCGAGATTATGATTTACCTCAGCAATTTCAGCTTCCAGATTATTTATCTGGCGGATGAGATCATCTATATCAAGTTTATATATTCTTCTTACAGGTTTTTCTGTAAGTTTTAAAACATCCTCGCGTGTAATTCCACGTTTTAATTGTTTTAAAAAAGGAACAAAAGCCTTTTCAATTGCTGTTAAAACTTTTTCCCATGTTTCGTGTTTTTTCTCAAGCTCTTTATAAATTTTTTCTTCAAAAAATATTTTTTCAAGCGATGTGAAATGCCATTTTTCAAGCAATTCAGATAGCTTTATTTCGAGTTCTTTTTTAAGAAGATCGCGTGTGTTATCAGTGGCAATTTTCAGCAATTCAGTAACTGTAAGAAATTGCGGTTTTTTATCAACAATTACGCAGCAATTAGGGCTTATGCTTACCTCGCAATCAGTGAAAGCATATAGTGCATCTATTGTAATATCGGGCGAAACACCGGTGGCAAGTTCAACAATAATTTCAACATCGGCAGCAGTGTGGTCGGTAACTTTTTTAATTTTTATTTTACCCTGATCATTAGCTTTTACAATGCTTTCCATTAATTGGGTTGTGGTAACGCCATAAGGAACGCTTTTTATGATAAGAGTTTTTTTATCTGCTTCTTCAATAATTGCACGAACCCTTATTTTTCCGCCACGCTTTCCTTCATTGTAATTTGATGCATCTACTGTTCCGCCTGTGGCGAAATCGGGATTAAGTTCAAACTTTTTTCCTTTTAAATATTTTATGGAAGCTTCAATAAGTTCACAAAAATTATGAGGAAGTATTTTTGTTGCTAAACCAACAGCAATCCCTTCTGCACCCTGTGCAAGAAGCAATGGGAATTTCATAGGAAGAGTTACAGGTTCGTTTTTCCTGCCATCGTAACTCAATTGCCAGTTAGTGGTTTTATTGTTGAATGCAACTTCAAGAGCAAATTTGCTAAGCCTTGCCTCAATATATCTTGGAGCAGCGGCTTCATCGCCGGTTCTCACGTCGCCCCAGTTTCCTTGTGTTTCTATCAAAAGGTCTTTCTGGCCAAGGTTTACAAGAGCATCACCAATGCTTGCATCGCCATGCGGATGATACTGCATACTTTGCCCTATAATGTTAGCAACTTTGTTGAAACGGCCGTCATCCATTTCCTTCATTGCATGAAGAATGCGGCGCTGAACGGGTTTCAGGCCGTCTTCTACCGCAGGTACAGCACGCTCCAAAATCACATAACTTGCATAATCTAAAAACCAGGTTTTATATTGGCCGCTTACACCTGTGTCGCTATGTTCGTATTCTTCCTTTAATTTTCCTTTAGACATATCCTACTAAATATTTTCCGGTTGTCCGGGAGCTTTTATTTCAAACTCTTTAATTAATTCTTCATTTCCTCTTGATTCTAGCTGGTTAAGAGATACCATTGTTTTTAATCTCCACATCACAAAATTTTCAGGTGGAGCATTTTTATATTTTGATGTAAACTGTTGAATAATTTTTGATGCCTTCTGCCATTGCGGTAAAACAAATTTTTTAATTTCTTTGTCAAAATATTCGTAATCAAATTGAGAAAGTTTTTTACCACCTTCTAAAATTCGGACACCTTTATTTTGAGCCATTAATTTCTGCCATTCGTCGGTATCAACTTCAAATTCACTTAATGTAACCGGACGAGAAAGTTTTTTGGCTTTAATAAATTCCCGTACAGGTATTTGATGCAATTGATCAGGATAAAATATTGAACCCTTTTCACTTATAAAAGGAAGGTTATTAAGATATAAAATAAAAATCCTTCCAGAAAATTCCTTTAAATAATGAAGCGAAAAAAAGTACCCTGAAACATCCCTGGAATTTTGTGCAGCCCATATCCATAAAACTTCTTCCTCGTTTCTGCGCAAGTATCCAACAACTTGTGCAATTGCATTATCTGCCTCATCATCAATTGTGGAATCTTTCAAATCTGCTCTCCATAAATTTCTGGTTTCAATACCTTCTTTGCCGTAAATATTTTCAATCGGGCCAACCGAATAATCATTTGCAATACAAAATACTTCACCATCTAAAGAAGGGTCAGTTTCTATTGCACTTTCAATAGTTTTTTTATCAACTTCACTAAAAACGAGATGAATCAACTTATGTGTTTTATGTTTAAAAAATTAAGCGGTTGCTTCAATAAGATCGAGATCCACTTTGAGATTATCAATTATAAATTCCTGCCTTTTAGGCGTATTCTTTCCCATATAATATTCCAGCAATTGTTGAATATGCTCACCTTGTTCCATAAATACCGGTTGCAATTTCATTTCATCGCCAATAAACCTTGCGAATTCAGCCGGGCTGATTTCACCAAGCCCTTTAAACCGTGTAATTTCAGGCTTGTTGCCGAGTTTTGCTATTGCTGCCTGCTTTTCGCTTTCGTCATAACAGTAAATAGTTTCAACTTTATTTCTAACTCTGAATAAAGGAGTTTCTAAAATATATACATGGCCATTCTTAACAATGTCAGGAAAAAACTGCAGGAAAAAAGTCATAAGTAACAATCTAATGTGAAGGCCGTCAACATCAGCATCAGTTGCAATTACAATGTTGTTGTAACGTAAACCTTCATAACCTTCTTCAATATTAAGAGCATGTTGTAAAAGATTGAATTCCTCATTTTCGTAAACAATTTTTTTGGTTAAACCGAAACTGTTTAATGGCTTACCTCTAAGGCTGAAAACCGCCTGAGTGTTTACATTCCTTGCCTTTGTAATTGAACCGCTGGCGCTATCACCTTCTGTAATAAAGAGAGTGCTTTCTTTTTGCTTTTCAAAAATTTCATCTTTGTTTTTACCTGTTGCTTCATCATTGTAATGGTATTTACAATCACGAAGTTTTTTATTATGAAGATTAGCCTTTTTTGCCCTTTCGTTAGCAAGTTTTTTTATACCCGCAAGTTCTTTGCGTTCACGTTCATTTTGTTCAATACGCTTTTTTATTGCGTCTGCTGTCGCAGGATTTTTATGTAAAAAATTATTAAGTTCTTTTCCAAGAAAATCAGCAACAAACGATTTTATTCCGGGGCCGCCTTCAGAAATTGTAAGAGAACCTAATTTGGTTTTTGTTTGGCTTTCGAAAACAGGTTCTTGCACCCTTACAGAAACTGCAGCGCAAATACTGCCGCGAATATCTGAGGCATCATAATCTTTCTTATAAAATTCTCTGATTGTTTTTACAAAGCCTTCACGGAATGCAGCAAGATGAGTTCCGCCTTGTGTTGTAAATTGTCCGTTTACAAAACTGTAATATTCTTCTCCGTAGCTGTTTTCATGCGTAAAAGCAACTTCAATATCATCACCTTTCAGGTGAACAATCGGATATCTTATTTCGTCATCATTTGTTTTTCTGTTCAGCAAGTCAAGCAAACCATTTTTACTAAGATATTTTTTACCGTTGTAATGAATAACGAGGCCTGCATTTAAAAAGCAATAGTTCCAAAATTGATTATCGAGATATTCGTTTACAAATTTGAAATTTTTAAAAACAGAATCATCCGGAGTAAATTCTATAAGAGTTCCATTGTTTTCTTTAGTAGCTGTTTCGCGGTGTTCCTTTTTTAAATTACCTCTCTCAAATTCTGCAGTTTTTTCTTTACCCTCTCTAAAAGATGACACTTTAAAATAAGAACTCAATGCATTCACAGCTTTAGTTCCCACGCCGTTAAGGCCTACACTTTTTTGAAAAGCTTTACTATCGTATTTAGCGCCGGTATTTATTTTACTAACAACGTCAACTACTTTTCCAAGCGGAATGCCGCGGCCATAATCTCTAACAGATATAATTTTGTCGGCAATGTTAATATCTACATTTTTACCATAGCCCATTGTATGCTCATCAATACAATTATCAATCACTTCTTTCAGCAAAACATAAATACCGTCATCCGGGCTGGTTCCATCGCCAAGTTTGCCAATGTACATTCCCGGCCGTAATCTAATATGTTCTTTCCAATCTAAGCTCCTTATACTATCCTCCGTGTAATCAAATAAATTATCTGCCATTTAGCCTATATTTTGCGTGCGAAGATACTGCATCATAAATATTTTTTAAATGCATGAACAATTGAATTTGGAATTGCTTGAAAATGAGAATTTTTAATATCATAATTTTGAGCATTATTATTTTATTATGGATATAAGTTTAAAAAATAAAGTAGCTGTTGTATGCGGCAGTACGCAGGGAATTGGTCGCGCTTGCGCGGAAGAAATTGCAGGATTGGGAGCCGAAGTTATACTTATGGCAAGAAATGAGGAGGAATTAAAAAAAGCAGTTTTACAACTTCCTAAAAATGAAGGCCGGGATCATAGTTATGTAGTTGCTGATTTTTCGGACCCGGCAAATGTAAAATCTGCAATTGAAGGTTTGATGAAAACAAATAAACAAATAAACATTTTAATAAATAATACCGGAGGCCCCGCCGGCGGACCAATTGCAGAAGCTGAAGAATTTGAATTTCTCAATGCCTTTAACCAACATCTTATATGCAACCATATTCTTGCAAAAACATTACTTCCGGCAATGATAAATTCCGGATACGGCAGAATTGTAAATATTATTTCAACTTCTGTAAAACAACCAATAAAAGGTTTGGGTGTCAGCAATACAATCCGTGCAGCGGTAGCAAATTGGAGTAAAACTTTATCGCTTGAAGTTGGAAAATATGGCATTACTGTAAACAATGTTTTACCGGGTTTCACTGAAACACAAAGAGCAACCTATATTATTGAAAACAGAGCAAAAAAACAAGGTAAAAGTGAAGATGAAATTTTATCTGACCTTGTTTCCGAAATACCATTAGGCAGAATGGCGAAGCCGCAAGAAATTGCTACAGCCGTTGCTTTCCTCTGCTCTCCTGCTGCAGCATACATTTCAGGCATTAACGTTCCGGTTGATGGAGGCAGGACAGCATGTTTATAAAATTAAATATTAAATGGATTTTATTATGCATATCAATATTTTTTTTAAGTTGTAAGAATGATTCAAACCAATCTTTGAAAAATATTGAAAAAGAACTTAAAGCAAATCCTGAAACTCAAAAAGTAATTGTAGAGGTTAACAGTAAAGATGAGGTTATTTTAAAAGGAACTTCACCATCTGAAAACGGCAAGATTGAAGCAGAACATATTGTACGTCATTTTTTGAAATCGCAAAATATCAGCAATAAAATTA
>JAFDXB010000178.1 GCA_018268175.1 Bacteroidota bacterium
AAGCAAACTAAAATTTACGACAGTAAAGGAAATGATATTATTGACGACAGAGATACCAAAGTAAATATTTACACAGAGAATAAAATGCCCCGTTTTTCATGGGAGCAGTATCAATATAAAAAGTCTGGTTTTCTTCCTATGTTTTTTTATAATAACGATGACCGGTTTTATGTTGGTCTTTCTTATCATCGTGTTGTTAGCGGTTGGCAACGCAGCCCTTTTGCAAGCAGTGAATATATTGATGTAAAATATTCTCTTACTCAAAAGGGATTTAGTTCAACCTATTCGGGAACATTTAAAAAATTAATTGGGGCAGCAGATTTAAAAATTTATGCAAATTACGACCAGGTGAGATGGCTTAATTTTTATGGCTTGGGAAATACAACTCCTGATTTTAAAGATTCATCTTCAAAATATAATTTAACCAGAAGTGAACAATTTAAAATTGCACCGGGAATAGAATTTAACAGTCATAACCGCTTTAGGTTTTTAATCTCTCCTTATTTTTCAACATATACAATTCTTGACGACCCTCAAAATATAGGAGCAAAATTTTTTAGTTCCACAGATCCCCAATATTTAAAAACCAAAAAATACTTGGGCCTCCAGTCCGAAATTGTTTACCAGGTTGTGAATGATTCTATTCTTCCGGTAAAAGGATTTTCAATTTTGGGAATGCTAAATGATGTTCAAAATATTAATAATAGTAAAAATGTCTTTCGTTATGGAGGGCAGCTAAATTTATATCTGCCTTTGGCAGGAAAAATAGGATTAGTAACTAAATTTGGCGCGGCAAGCCTTACCGGTGATCCTGAATTTTATCAGTATAATAATATTGGCGGCGGCCAAACACTTCGTGGATATGAAAGGGAAAGATTTCACGGGCAAACGGCGGTGTATAATCAAAATGAGCTACGATTTATCACTAATATCCGCTCAAAAATTTACAATGGCAAAATTGGAATTTTCGGCCTTGCCGATGTTGGAAGAGTTTGGATAAAGGGCGAAAATTCAAACAAATGGCACCCATCTTATGGTGGCGGAATTTTGGTATCGCCATTTAATAAAATAACGGGAACGGCAGCAATTGCCTTCTCGCCGGAAGGATATAATGTTCACCTTGGTATTGTTTCTCCATTTTAGTTCTGTCATTCTGTCGCAAAATATTATCTTTGCTCCCTAATTTTTGAGAGCATGGAGGAATTACTTCTTCACAAGAAGCATGACGAAAAACGTCAGGGTGAAGTTTTCAGTTTTATTAATAATGTGCCGGGCAGCAACAAATACTTTTATATAGAGAGTTATGGTTGTGCAATGAATTTTGCCGATAGCGAAGTTGTTGCATCTATATTAAAAGATGAAGGTTTTTCAGCAACTTCAGATCTTGCAAAGGCAGACCTTATTTTAATAAACACCTGTTCCATACGCGAAAAAGCAGAATTAACGGTTAGAAAAAGGCTGTCAGAATTTAAAAAACTAAAAAAAGATAAAAAAGATCTACTGATTGGTGTTTTAGGCTGCATGGCAGAAAGATTAAAATCTGCCTTCCTGGAGCAGGAAAAATTGGTTGATATTGTTGTTGGGCCTGATGCTTACCGTAGTTTACCCATTTTAATTGAAGAAGCACATTCAGGACAAAAAAGTGTGAACGTTTTATTAAGCCGGGAAGAAACTTACGCTGATATTTCGCCTGTGAGGCTGAACTCAAATGGCATTACAGCATTTGTAAGCATAATGCGTGGCTGTAATAATATGTGCTCATTTTGTGTGGTTCCGTTTACTCGCGGGCGTGAAAGAAGCCGTGAATTTGAAAGTATTTTAAATGAATGCAGAGAACTTTTTAATTCCGGTTACAGGGAAATAACATTGCTTGGACAAAATGTTGACAGTTACCATTATAATAACGGAACTGAAAATGTAACCTTTGCAATGTTGCTTGAAAAAGTTGCCCAAATTTCACCATTGCTAAGAATCAGATTTTCTACTTCACATCCTAAAGACATAACTGATGATGTTCTTTTTACAATGTTGAAGTATGAAAATATTTGCAAATACATTCACCTTCCGGTGCAAAGCGGAAGCAGCCGTATTCTTCAGCTTATGAACAGGAATTATAGCCGTGAATGGTATTTATCTAAAGTTGACAGAATCCGGGAACTAATCCCCGAATGCGGAATTTCAACAGATATGATAGCCGGGTTTTGCACTGAAACAGAAGAAGACCATTTGCAATCATTAAGCCTGATGGAATATTGCAAATATGACCTTGCTTATTTATATTATTATTCTGAGCGTCCCGGTACACTGGCAATGCGCAAAATGAAAGATGATGTAGAACTTTCAGTAAAAAAGCGAAGATTACAGGAACTTGTTGACTTGTATAGGATACATTCAAAACATTCGATGGAAAAAGAAGTTGGAAAAACTTTTAAAGTTTTGGTTGAAGGAAAATCGAAAAAGAGTGAAGATGAATTATTTGGGCGTACCGATCAAAATAAAGTTGTTGTTTTTGAAAAAGGAAATTTGAAACCGGGTGATTATGTAAATGTAAAGATCCATTCATGCACTTCGGGAACATTATTAGGAACAGTTATTAAATAATTATGGAATTACAATCTATAAAAAACAGGTTTGGAATTATTGGAAATTCTCCCGGATTAAATTACGCTTTAAATGTTGCGGTGCAGGTTGCAGCAACAGATTTGAGCGTTTTAATTATGGGTGAAAGTGGTGTTGGTAAAGAAGTTTTTTCGCATATTATACATTCTCTTTCTAACAGGAAACACAATTCATTTATTGCGGTAAACTGCGGAGCAATTCCAGAAGGAACAATAGATTCCGAATTATTTGGGCATGAAAAAGGATCATTTACAGGAGCCGTTGAAAGCAGAAAAGGATATTTTGAAACAGTAAACGGAGGCACAATTTTTTTAGATGAAATAGGTGAAATGCCACTTGGTACTCAAGCCCGTCTGTTACGTGTGCTGGAAGCCGGTGAATATATAAGAGTTGGATCAAGCAAAGTTCAAAAAACTGATGTTAGAGTTATTGCAGCTTCTAATAAAGACCTTCTGGAATTATCTCACAAAGGTAAATTTCGAGAGGATTTATATTACCGCTTAAATACAGTTCCCATAAGAGTTCCGGCGCTTCGGGACCGAAAAGAAGATATTTTACTTTTGTTCAGAAAATTTTCAGCAGACTATGCAGACCGATACAAAACATCATCAGTTGTTCTGAGCGATAATGCTAAAAATTTACTTTTAAATTATTCCTTTCCGGGAAACATTCGCGAATTAAAAAATATTTCTGAACAAATTTCGCTGCTAAGCGAAGAAAAAGAAATTACTTCTGATCAATTGCAAAAGTTTTTGCCGCAAAATAACTTTAACCGCCTTCCCGTTCTCGCCGGCAGCGGAAATGTAAGCCAATCAGAATTTGCAAATGAAAGGGAAATTCTTTACAAACTTTTTTTTGACATGAAAAAAGATGTAAATGAATTAAAACGGATAATTTTTGATCTTTTGCAAAATGGTGCAACACCTGAAAAAATGCCGGTTGTAAATACCTTAACGGAACAAGCTTCCAACTCCTCAGCTTATGTTATTCCGTCGGCAACTAACGGTGAAACAATTCATCATCATGAAGACGTTGAGGAATCTTTAAGTATTGCGGATAAAGAAAAAGAACTGATAATAAAAGCACTGAAAAAACACAGAGGCAAAAGAAAAGATGCATCAATGGCATTAGGTATAAGTGAAAGAACATTGTACAGGAAACTAAAAGAATATGATATAGAAGAATGAAAACAATTTTAAAAATATTGGTA
>JAFDXB010000179.1 GCA_018268175.1 Bacteroidota bacterium
ACTTTAAACTCCGGCTCTGAACTTTCAATTTCAGGTTCATTGTTCAAAGTTGATGGCACTCTTGATAATGGCGGTAAAATAGTATTTACCGGAAATATTGCACAAACATTCCCTTCAGGTTCAGGCTCTATTGTAAAAATGAACAAACTTGAAGTAAACAAGTCGGGTTCAGCGCTTACGCTTGACAGGAACTTTAAAATAGACGGAGTACTGTACCCAACTTTAGGAAATATAACGCTAAATAATGCCACAGTAACCCTTGGTTCAACAGCCACCGCAACTGCACAGGTATCAACGCTTGGCAGCGGAGTAACATTCACCTATAGCGGCACAGGTAAGTTTGTTGTAGAAAACTATATGGCATCAAGCGGCAATGCAGCATGGAGGTTTGTAAGCGTACCTACAAATACAACACAAACTATACGTAGTTCATGGCAGGAAGGCGGAAACAATGCCTCAACCGGTTATGGAACATGGGTTGTAGGGCCAAATTCCGCCGGCAGCGGATTTGATGCCGACAACAGGCTTACATCTCTAAAAACATACGATAATGCAACAAACGGCTATATAACCGTACCGGGAACTAACGTGCCGGTGAAAAATGATATCGGATATTTAATATTTGTAAGAGGCGACAGAAGCATGCAAACTTTTGGGCCGACAAACAATACAAACCTTCGCACCGAAGGGCCGATAAGAACCGGAAATGTAGCAGTAAGCGGCACTACAGCCCCTGAAAAATGGGTTCCTGTAGGAAATCCATATCCTGCGGCAATAAATTTCTCAACAATTACAAAGCCGGGAGGTTTTGGAGCTTTCTTCTATGTTTGGGATCCAAAAATTGGCGGTGTAAGCGGCCAGGGCGGATGGCAAACTGTAGTTCAGGCTTCGCCGGGTTTATTTACAGTAACGCCGGGCGGCGGAAATTACCCAACTGCAGGCCCGCCACAACCAATAAGAATACAATCAGGACAAGCATTCCTTCTTTATGCTTCAAACTCATTCGCCGGAGGCGCTTATACTATTACAATGCATGAAGCCGATAAAGATGTGGCAAACATGGATGTTGTAACACGCCCCGAAGGCAATGAAGGCAAATTCCTGATTACAAATGTATTGCAGGGCACTACAATGTACGATGGTGTGAGAGTTGATTTTGATAATGCATACTCAAATGCAATTGATATTTACGATGCTCAAAAAGCAGCAAACACACTTGGAAGTATTGCAATAGAAAGCAACGGTAAAACCTTAGCGGTTGAAAGAAGGGCAGACCTTGTTTCTGCCGACACAATAAGGCTTACAGGAAAAGGCTTTGCCCGCGGCACTTACAGCTTTGAATTTACGCCATTTAATATTGCGGCTCCGGGCCTTGAGGCATACCTTGAAGATGCATATTTGAACCAACGTACGCCGGTTAGCTTAAACAATACAAGCAGAGTAGAATTTACTGTTGACGGTAATGAAGAGTCGAACCTAACAAACAGGTTCAGGATTGTGTTTGCGCCAATGAGGCCGGTACCTGTAACCTTTACCCGTGTAAATGCAGTAACTATTGAAAAGGATATTGAGGTAACGTGGAATGTTGATAATGAGGTGAACATAAGGAATTATGAAGTTCAGCGTTCTGTAGATGGAAGGGCATTTGAAACAATAGCAACTGTTGCCGAAGGAAGCAATTACCGGCATTTGGATGTAGCGCCGGGCACAGGCAGGTTCTATTACAGAATTAAGAGCAACGATATTTCCGGAGAATATAAGTACAGCAATATTGTAAGCAGTGTAATAGGTACTGATCCGGTGGTTATTTCAGTATATCCAAATCCTGTAAAAGAAGACAGGCAGGTAAATGTGAAAATATCTAACGGAGCAAAGGGAGAATATACTGTTAAGTTAATAAATGCAGCCGGCCAGGTAATTTTGAAGAAAAAAGTAACTTTTGCAGGCGGAAACGGTGAGATAAAGATTGATGCGAAAGGGCATTTAACGCATGGCAATTACAATTTGCAGGTAACCGATCCGGGCAACACAAAAACTATTCATAAAATTGTATATTAATCAAAGTGAAACATTATTTTTGTAAAAACATTAAAAAACCTATGACGCATTTAAAGACAAAACTGATTGCTGCCGTAATAGCTTTAATGATATCAGTTCCAACGGGTGTATTTGCACAGGGCGATCCCGGAGATGGAGGTTGCGACCCGCTAGATCCTGCTTGTCCGATTGATGGAGGTTTAAGTTTATTATTAGCAGCCGGCATAGGTTTAGGAGCAAGGAAAGCGTATAAAGCGCATAAAGAGAAGAGAGATACGGTAGAGATGTAGAAGAAAATTAAAAATAAATTATAAAGCGGTATCGAAAGAGCCGCTTTTTTTGTTGATAGGGAAGGCAAAATCCAAATCAAGAATTTACGATTGACGATTGTGTGATTTTAGATTGACGATTTTAGATTTTAGATTGTGGATTGGGAAAAATCAAGAAATCAAGAAATCAAGAAATCAAAAATCCAAAATCAAGAAATCAAAAATTGACGATTGTGTGATTTTAGATTTTAGATTTTAGATTGACGATTGTATGATTTTAGATTTTAGATTGGGAAAAATCAAGAAATCCAAAATCAAGAAATCAAGAAATCAAAGATTGACGATTGTGTGATTTTAGATTTTAGATTGACGATTTTAGATTGTGGATTGGGAAAAATCAAAAAATCAAGAAATCCAAAATCCAAAATCAAGAAATCAAGAAATCAAGAAATCCAAAATCAAGAAATCAAGAAATCAAGAAATCAAAAAATTTACGATTGTGTGATTTTAGATTGACGATTTTAGATTTTAGATTGACGATTTTAGATTGTGAGATTGGAAAAAATCAAGAAATCCAAAATCAAGAAATCAAGAAATCAAGAAATCAAAAATTGACGATTGTGTGATTTTAGATTTTAGATTGACGATTTTAGATTGTGTGATTTTAGATTTTAGATTGACGATTTTAGATTGTGTGATTGGGAAAAATCAAGAAATCAAGAAATCCAAAATTAAGAAATCCAAAATCAAAAAATCAAGAAATCAAAAAATCAAGAAATCCAAAATCAAGAAATCCAAAATCAAGAAATCAAGAAATCCAAAATCAAGAAATCAAGAAATCAAGAAATCCAAAATCAAGAAATCAAAAATCAAGAAATCAAGAAATCCAAAATTGACGATTGTGTGATTTTAGATTTACGATTTTAGATTGACGATTTTAGATTGACGATTTTAGATTTTAGATTGGGAAAAATCAAGAAATCAAGAAATCAAGAAATCAAAAATTGACGATTGTGTGATTTTAGATTTTAGATTTTAGATTGGGAAAAATCAAGAAATCAAAAATTGACGATTGTGTGATTTTAGATTGACGATTGTATGATTTTAGATTTTAGATTGGAGAGTGGGGCAAATCAAGAAATCCAAAATCAAGAAATCAAAAATCAATAAATCAAAAAATCAAAATAATTTACGATTTTAGATTTACGATGCTTGACAAATTACAAAAAATTAAATTCGCTATTGCAGGATGTGGTAAAATTGCTACTCGCCACGCCGAACAAATTATTAAGCACGGTGAACTTGTAGGATGTTGCGACATAATTCCGGCGAAAGCCGACGTACTTGCAAAAAAATTTAATACAAAAGCTATTTATAATTTTAAGGATCTTTTGCAGCTTGATGTTGATGTTATAGTTATTTGCACACCAAATTATCTGCACTGCCCGCAAACTGTTGAAGCGCTTAATGCCGGCTTTAACGTGATTTGCGAAAAACCTATGGCGCTTACTTCTTACGATTGCAGTGTGATGGAAACGGCAGCTCAAAAAAATAACAAGCATCTTTTTATTGTAAAACAAAACAGGTTTAATGAGCCTGTAAAATTTGTAAAGAAACTAATTGATGACGGAAAACTTGGAACAATACATAACATACAGGTAAACTGCTTTTGGAACCGCAACGACGATTACTATAACAACACCTGGCGAGGAAAAATAAAAACTGATGGTGGAATTTTGTTCACGCAATTCAGCCATTTTATTGATATAATGTTTTGGTTTTTGGGAGATGTAGAAAATGTGTGTGGCTTTAGCGGCAATTATTTGCATAAAAATTCTATTGAATTCAGCGACAGCGGCGTTGCAGCAATAAAATTTAAAAATGGCGCAACAGGAAGCATAAACTATTCTGTAAATGCATATAATAAAAATATGGAAGGCAGCATTACAGTGTTTGGCGAAAAAGGAACAATAAAAATTGGCGGTGAATATTTGAATTTGCTTGAGTATTTTGAAGTAGAGGGTTTAGAACGCCCTGAATTACCCGAAAGCGCAACTGCAAATAATTACGGCACCTACCGCGGAAGCATGAGCAATCATGATAAAGTGTATGATAATGTTTTAGAAGTAATTACGAAAAGTTCGGTTCCATATACAACAACAAAGGAATCTTTAAAATGCATTGAAATAATTGAAAAGATAAATAATGCTAATAATTAACTATTTTGCCCTAAAATCCCGAAATTTGCTAACTTAATTTTTTGGGGAGGATTTGATAAATGGAGTTTCAATTATACAGAAGAAAAAATCTTCTATTTACAATAGTACTGTTAGTTTTTGCTTGCATATTTTATTCATGCAAAACCAC
>JAFDXB010000017.1 GCA_018268175.1 Bacteroidota bacterium
CGAGGATTGTTCAACTCACCGTAAGCGTAATCAAGAGGATTGATCCAGTATAAAGGTTCAACAGATTTTTTTCCAAGATTGAAATTCAAACCTAAAGAAACGTAATTGTAAGAATCCCAATTTCCTGTGGTAACAGCATCACCATACGTATTTTCCTGCCACATTTGTCCGTCAAGAAGATCATCCTTAATAAATGTCATTCTGTTTTCAAGAGCAATATTGATTCTTTTGCTTAGCTTGTATGCTACCCCACCCAATAAAGTTGAAGAAAAACGTAATGTTTTATCACCCAGTTTTGATCTTCTTTCGCCTAATGTTTGGGCATCGGTTTCATAAGTACCGTCTAAACCTTTTTTAAGAAGTTTCAAAATATCTTTTCTTTCAGAATGTGCCTGCCCCATTGCGAAAGCTTCTGCATAAAGTGCAGAATATGTATTATTATTATCCTTATCGTTTAACAGATTAAGCTTGGTTTCGTACGCAGTTGCACCAAATCCACCGCCCAGGTACATAATAAACTTAGTTTTGTTTTTGTGGAACCTGATATTATTGAAGGTAAAAATACCCTGAAGGCTTAAATCCTGGCTATTATTCTTATAGTTGTAATAAACAACTTCAGCAGCTCTTCCCGGAATAGTGGTAGTCATAACTCCTGAACGCTTATCAACACCGCTGTATAAAGCAGCAACCGGTTTGTTTTTTTGGAAATTTTCTGATGGAGTCCAAGCCTGACCGTAGCCAACACCATACATATATTGCAATCTCATGGAAAATAAATATCCAAATGCTTTTCTCACATGAGCAGCAAATCCGAAAGATGGAAATTTAGTATCAAGATCACCAATTACATTGAATGAACCGCCGGAAACACCCACTTCCCACATGTTACGTGGTTTAGCAGGAAAATTATAATTGTGGTTCCAGAATTCATTTTGCTGAGGCATTCTTTTATTAGTGATAACAGAAGTGTCATAAACATCATAACCACTGGTATTTACAGTAGTTTGTGCAAACACCCCTCCACAACACAATAATAAGGCTATTAATAGGTTGTACTTTTTTCTTACCATAACTTAAATGATTGATTATTTTTCTTAATATTCTACTGGTTGATTTATGCAAATTTATTCAATGGATGCAAATCACCAAAACTTTTTAATTTTTTTAATATTTAATAAAAGTGAATTTCAACAATTATTTGTATAATGTTGACCGACTAAAACCTTTTTTCGCTGCTTTTCCACAAAAACAATTTTTATTCCATATTTGTTTTACCCCTTTGGTTATTACCCAAATTAAAATGATTTGCTATTGCAGGAAATATTAAATTGCTCACTTTATGGATTTTGTAAAGAATGTAATAGGCAAAGAATTGCAGGAGTTTGAGAAGAAATTTTCCGAGGCTGTAAAAAGCAGCACCCCAACTCTTGATGCAATAATGAAATACATTATTAAAAGGAAGGGCAAACAACTTCGCCCAATGTTTGTATTTCTGAGTGCAAAATTAAATGGACAAATAAACGATAGCACCTACCGTGCCGCGGCCCTTGTAGAATTATTACATACTGCCACTTTAGTGCATGATGATGTTGTTGATGAATCTCTTGAAAGAAGAGGCTTCTTTTCTATAAATGCACTTTGGAAAAATAAAATTGCAGTGCTTGTTGGAGATTATCTTTTGAGTAAAGGTTTATTGTTATCAACATCAAACAACGATTTCACTCATCTTCATATTCTGTCTGAAGCAGTAAAACAAATGAGTGAAGGGGAACTTCTTCAGATTGAAAAAAGCAGAAAGCTCGACATTGATGAAGAAACGTATTTCAAAATTATACAAAGTAAAACGGCATCATTGCTCGCATCCGCCTGTGCGGCGGGAAGTTTCAGCACTAACCCCGATGAAAATTTAACCAACAAAATGAAAATTTTTGGAGAAAAAGTTGGAATGGCTTTCCAAATAAAAGACGACCTTTTTGATTATGGAAATGAAGACATAGGGAAACCTACAGGAAATGATATTCAGGAAAAAAAACTTACACTTCCATTTATTTACGCTCTCAAAAATTCACCAAAAAATATCAGGCGTGAGTTGATTTACATCATTAAAAATGAAAGAAAAAATAAAGAAAGAGTAAAATATGCAATAGAAATAGTAAAAAAATCCGGAGGTATTTCTTATGCCCACAACACAATGATCCGCTTTCGCGATGAAGCGATAGATATCCTTAATACTTTTCCTCCGTCAGATGTGAGGTCATCACTTGAACAACTTGTAAGATATACAACCGACCGCAAATATTAATGGAAAAGATCTGGAACATATTGCCCGAAGTTGCTCCCGAGAATTCTCTTGCGGAGATTTTAAATATTCCAAAAGCAATTGCAAATATTTTAAACCAAAGAGGAATTAAATCTTTTGAGGAAGCCGAAAAATTTTTTAACCCTTGCATTGAACAACTACATCCCTTTTCATTATTAAAGGATATAAGCAATGCATGTGAACGAATAAATGAAGCAATCATCCGCAAAGAAAAAATTTTAATATACGGTGATTATGATGTTGACGGCACAACCTCAGTAGCTATACTCTATCAATTCTTATGCACATTATATAGTAAAGAAAAAATAGACTTTTATATCCCAAACAGATATACAGAAGGTTATGGAATTGGAGAAAAAGGAATTTCTTTTGCCATTGAACATAACTTTAATTTGGTAATAAGTGTTGATTGCGGCATTAAATCAGCCTCTTTAATTCAAACTGCCTTAGATGAAGGAATTGATTTTATTATTTGTGATCATCATTTACCGGATAATGAAATTCCGCCGGCTAAGGCAATTTTAAATCCCAAACAACATGACTGCAACTATCCCTATAAAGATTTATGCGGCTGTGGAGTTACTTATAAGTTAATTACTGCTTTGTGCAAATTCTATAACCTCGATGAACAAAATCATTTAAAATATTTAGATCTAGTTGCAATTGCAACTGCTGCTGATATTGTTTCAATGACAGGCGAAAACAGAGCATTAGCATATTTGGGCTTAAAAAAAATAAATCAAAACCCTTCTCCCGCAATTAAGGCAATTTGTGAAATTGCAAAAGCTTCATATCCATTAACAATAACTGATGTTGTTTTTATTCTTGCTCCGCGAATTAATGCCGCCGGCAGAATTGATGATTCACGTAAGGTTGTAAACCTCTTTAATTGCAATGATTATGAAGAAGCAAAAAATATTGCAGCACTTATTAATAATGACAATACTTACAGAAAAACAATTGATAAGTCTATTACCGATGAGGCTCTTCAAATAATACAATCTGATGAAAGGCAGATTAGTAAAAAGACATCTGTAGTATATAATGAGAATTGGAGCAAAGGAGTTGTTGGTATTGTAGCATCAAGGCTAACAGAAACTTATTATCGCCCTACAATTGTATTAACTAAATCAGGCGAAGTTATTGCCGGCAGCGCCAGAAGTGTTGAAGGTTTTAATTTGTATGAAGCAGTGCATGGGTGCAGGGAGCATCTTTTAGGATATGGAGGTCATTTTGCGGCGGCAGGTTTAACATTGCTTCCTGAAAAAATTAAAGAGTTTGCAGAGCAATTTGAAAAGATAGTTTCTGAAACTATCGAACCCGAAATGTTGATTCCAAAAATTACAATTGACAGTGAAATTTCTTTTAGGGATATAACACTACGTACTTATAAAGTGATAAACAGAATGGAGCCTTTCGGCCCCGGAAATATGAAGCCGGTATTCATTGCACGTAATGTTGTTAATGGAGGATTTTCAAAAATTGTAAAAGAAGAACATTTAAAACTTCATTTAATTCAGGAAGGAATAGCCCTTTCCGGAATCGGATTTAATTTAAAAGAAAAAGCAGATTGTGTGCTTTCTAATTCTCCTGTTGATATTGTTTTTACTCTCGACGAAAATGAATGGAATGGTGTGAAAAGCATCCAGCTTAAAGTTATAGACATAAGGCGTTCTGCGTGATAAAATATTTACGATATTTTCTTTTTCTGCGTAAGCATTGGAATTTTAAAATAGCATTTCATATTATACGCCATGAAATAAATGGCGAGAATAAATACGGAATAAATACTACAGGTTACGATAAACTTGATTCGCTGTATGAAAAAGGAATTGACGTCAATCATGCTTCATTGTATATGCCGGTATGCTATGACATTCTTGAACCTTTTATTCAAAAAATAATTGAAATGGGTTGCAATCAGGTAACAGATTTGGGTTGCGGAAAAGGAAGGGCATTATGTGTTGCAGGTTTTCATGGAATTAAAAATTTACGAGGCATAGATATATCAAAAGAATTTTGTGATGATGCAATAAAAAACCTTGAAAATATTTCAAAAAAATGTTCAGGAATAAAATATGAAATAAAGGTTCAGGATGCGATGTATTTTGAAATTGAAGACGATACAGAATGCATCTTCCTTTTTAACCCTTTTGATGATGTGATAATGAGAGGAGTGATAGAAAATATTGAAATAAGCCTTGAATCAAAACCGCGACGAATGATTATAGTTTACATGAATCCTGTTCATGGTGATATGTTTGAGGATGGAGGATATAATGAGATTTGCTATAAAAACATTTTAGGCCATATTGACGGGAAGATATATGTAAAGGAAATTAATTGATTAATAAACTAGTATAAGTGTCTGACTCATTTAACCGATTTTTAATAGCGCAGCAAGATGATTATTTCACAGCCTTGAAAGAAATTAAACTTGGCAAAAAGAAAAGCCATTGGATGTGGTACATCTTTCCGCAAATTGCGGGCCTTGGATTGAGTGAAACTTCAAAATTTTATGCGATTAAAAATTTAGATGAAGCAAAGGAATATGTTAACCACCCTATATTAGGAAAACGTTTAAAAGAAATCACTAATGAATTATTGAAATTGAAAGAAGAAAATGCCAATAAAATTTTTGGAAGCCC
>JAFDXB010000180.1 GCA_018268175.1 Bacteroidota bacterium
AAAAGACAATAAATAAGTTTCATAATATTAAGATGAGGTCGGTAAAATAAAGGCAAAAATTTTAAAAGAAAACACAATAATGTTTAAGATTCATTTCCGGCAACAACTATAACAATTTCGCCTTTCACTGTTGTTTTGCCAAAATGTTCAGCCGCTTCTTTTAAAGAACCTCGGAAGTTCTCTTCAAATTTTTTTGACAGTTCGCGTGAAACGCAGCATTGGCGCCACTCTCCAAAATACTCAATAAAGTTCGAAAGCGTCTTTAAAAGCCTCATTGGGCTTTCATAAAATATCATAGTCCTTTGTTCTGATGCCATTTTTTTCAGAAAAGTTTGCCTTCCCTTTTTCAAAGGAAGAAAGCCTTCGAAGCAAAACGAAGATGCATTTAAACCGCTGTTAATTAATGCAGGAACAAATGCAGTAGCACCGGGAAGGCATTCCACCTTAATATTTTGTTCAATACATTTTTTAATTAATATAGCAGCGGGATCGCTGATGCCGGGTGTACCGGCATCACTTAAAACAGCCATTGATTTTCCTGCAAGCATTTGCTCCGCAAGATGTTCGGAAACGCGATGTTCGTTATGTTGATGATATGGCGAAAGAGGTTTATTAATGTTATAATGCTTAAGTAAAATTGAAGATGTTCTTGTGTCTTCCGCCAGAATCAGGTCCACATTATTTAGCACTTCCACCGCACGGTAGGTAATATCTCCAAGATTTCCTATAGGCGATGGAACTATGTATAGCATTATTGTTCAATTATCACTTCAAAGTTTTCTATTACAGGATTTGACAGTAGCCGTATTGCCGCATTCGTAGCAATATCGTGCGCTTCTGATTCGTTTGAAGCTTCTATTTTAAGATTAATATTTTTGCCCATTCTAACATCTTCAATTGTATCAAGGCCAAGATTTTTAAGGCTTTCCAAAACTGCCTTCCCTTGCGGATCAAGTAATTCTTTTAAAGGCATTACCTTAACTGTGACGTTGTAATTCATCTCTTTGTTTAAATAAAAGTGAAACTAAAATATATGCGACAAATGTTACTATAACTGTAGCCCATTGAAAAATTGGTATGGAAACCAATGTTATCAAAACTAAAATTATCAATGGCAGCAAAGCCTTAATATTTTTTGATTTAAATTTTAACGCTATAAGCGGAATTGAACTTATCATTAACCAACTAACTAAAATAATCACTGCATATAACACCCATTTATTCAATAAAAGCAGGGCCAGGTAATTGTTTGAACCATTCCAATAAATAAGCGGAAATGATGCAATTAGTAATCCTGCTGCCGGCGTAGGTAGTCCGCGAAATCCAAACTTTTGAGAATCATCAATATTGAATTTGCCAAGCCTGTATGCAGCGCACAGAGCAATTAGAAATGCAGGCAATAAAAACAATACCGAAATATTCATTCCATCTTCTTCGCGGCTGAAACTCATTCTTAAAAATTGATACATTATAAGTGCAGGGGCAACGCCAAAACTTACAACATCCGCAAGAGAATCAAGTTGTTTCCCAAGTTCGGAAGTAGCCTTAAACAATCTGGCAACAAATCCATCAAGAAAATCAACAACCGCAGCAAACACAATGAACAATGAAGCGTAAGTTATTTTTTCAGGAATATCAACATATTGGTTCATATCATTGTCGTACAGAATTATTATTCCGTTTTGCAATACACTTACAATAGCCAAACATCCAAACAGTAAATTAAGAAGAGTAAAAATATTGGGTATCTGCTTCATCTTATTTTTTCATGAGTGATTCAATTTCTTCAACAGTGATTGGAATATTTTTCATAAGATCAATATTGCCATTTTTTGTTACCCAGAAATTGTTTTCAATTCTAAAACCCATTTGTTCTTCTTCTATGTAAATTCCCGGTTCAATAGTAAATACCATACCTTCTTTAATTGGGCCGGTTCTCGTTCCAAGATCATGTACATCTATTCCAAGGTGATGGGAAACACCATGATATAAATATTTTCTATATGCACGATTATTTGGGTCTTCATTCTTTACATCTGATTTTTTCAATAGCCCTATTTTCAAGAAGACTTCTGTAGCTTCATCGGCAACCTTTTCTGTTATCTGCTCAATGCTAAGTCCGGGTTTAAGGATAGACGCTTCATATTTATGTAAATGTAAACAAGCGTTGTAAACAGTCTTTTGCCTTTTTGTAAACTTTCCGTTTACAGGTACAGTGCGGCTAAGATCAGCGCAATAGCGGCCATATTCAGCGCCGAAATCCATAAGAATCACCTCTCCATCCTTGCATTCATTATTGTTATCTACATAATGCAATATGCGTGCATTATCGCCGGAGGCAATTATTGAGCTATATGCAGGGCCAGACGACCTGTTGCTTAAAAATGTATGTTGAATTTCAGCTTCAATTTCGTATTCCATAACCCCTGGCCGTATAAAACCAAGCAACCGCCTGAAAGCCTTTTCGGTAATGTCAACCGCCACTTTCATCACTTCAATCTCCTTAGGCGTTTTTATAGCCCTGAGTTCTTTTAAAATAACAGCACTTCTTTTATAATTATGTAAAGGATAAAGCTGTTTCATCATTTCAGCATATCTGTAATCGCGAGTGGGAGGTGTTTTAGATTTCCTGTCATTCTCATTTGTATTCAAATAAATTGTATCAACAGAATTTACCCATGTTTGCAAGGAGGCATCAATAGTATCAAGCCAACGTACATTTTTTATTCCTGAAATTTCTTTTCCTTCATTCATTGTAAGTTGGTGGCCATTCCATTTCTCAGTCATTTCATCAGGCCTAATCAGAACCAAAATTTCTCTTAAAGAAGGATCAGGGTTTGAAGGCATGAGAATTAACATTGTTTCTTCTTGCTCAATTCCTGTAAGCCAATACAAATCTGAGTTTTGTTTAAAAGGATACAATGCATCACCATTAGATGTATAAACATCATTACTATTGAAAATAGCGATGGAATTTTTTTCCATTTTATTTAAAAACCTTTTTCGGTTCTCAATAAATATTTGGGGGTTTAATGGAAGATTTTTCATATGCCGAAAAAAAATTTTATGCAATATACTTTTTAGAAAAGGATAATAGAGGCAAATAATCAAATATTTAGATTTTTCAGCCATAAAATGAAAACGGTTTACCTAAAGCATTACCTTTGCGTCCTAAATATTTTTAATAAAATATCGTCAATTATGACATCCACAACTTCTCAAAATGTGCCACTCGAAGCACTTCAGAAATTAGGTTTTAAAAATTCAGAAAAAATTCATTACCAACTTGACCCGGCCACGCTTACAGAGCAATCAGTTGCAATGGGCGAAGGAGTATTAAGTGAAAAAGGAGCGCTGGTTATAAAAACCGGTGAATTTACAGGCAGAAGCCCAAAGGATAAATTCATAGTTAAAGATGAAATTACCAAAGACACCGTCAACTGGAACAACTTTAACATGCCTGTTGAAGAAAAGGTTTTCGATAACCTTTATAACAAGATAGTTAATTACTTAAGTAACAAAGAAATATGGGTTCGCGATTGCTATGCTTGCGCAGATCCTGCATATCGTCTCAACATCAGGGTTATAAATGAATCTCCGGCAAATAATATGTTTGCATATAACATGTTTCTTCGTCCTAAGACCGAGGAACTTGAAAATTTTAAAGCAGACTGGCATATTATACAGGCTCC
>JAFDXB010000181.1 GCA_018268175.1 Bacteroidota bacterium
ACATCGCGTTCTGTTTGGTTTTCTGTTATTCTAAATTTGCTTCTAATATAATTTTGAAATTTATGGTCGTATCTGTCTAAATGGTCTTCGGTAATATTTGTAAGTATAGCAACGTCAGGCCTGAACGTATGGATATCATCAAGTTGAAAAGAACTTATTTCTGCCACATATAAATCAGTAGGGCGCTCTGCAATTTGCCTTGCGAAAGAAAAACCTACATTGCCAACGATTGAACAATCCCGTCCGGCAGTTTTGCAGATATGGTATATCAACGATGTTGTTGTTGTTTTACCATTGCTTCCTGTAATTGCAACTACTTTACTGTTGCCTTTATACCTGAAGGCAAATTCCACCTCACTCAAAACAGTAATTTTCCTTTCACGGATTTTTTTAATTATAGCTGCCTCTTCAGGTATTCCGGGGCTTTTAATAATTTCAGCGGCAGCAAATATTCTTGTTTCATTGTGGCTGCCTTCTTCATAATTAATACCGTTGTCTTTAAGTTCCTTTTTAAAACGTGATGCTATCTTTCCTCCATCAGATACAAAAACATTGTAGCCTCTTGCTTTCGCAAGAAGAGCGGCTCCAACACCGCTTTCTCCGGCTCCAAGAATTACAATGTCTTTTTTCATAAAAAATAAAAATGGTTTTTCAAAAGCATAGAATTTAACAGGTCATCAGTGTTAAACATCCGGCTATATATGTTGTTTTTGGTTATAAATGGTTTTTCAAAAGCATAGAATTAGTGGGTTGGTGTTTTCAGTCTTTTCATTGAATTTGGATATTAATAATGTTGGTTTTTCGATAGTTTTAGATTTACCAATCTTTTTGTTTTTATTTCATAGTTTATCTGAGTTTTAATGTTACAATTGCCATAGCAACGCAAAGAATTGTTATTATCCAGAACCTTACTGCAATTTTACTTTCATGATATCCAAGTTTTTGATAATGATGATGCAGTGGGCTCATTAAAAACACTCTTCTGCCTTCACCATATTTACGCTTTGTATATTTAAAGTAAGATACCTGCACCATTACACTTAGGTTTTCAATTAAAAACACAAAGCAAAAAATAGGGATTAACAGTTCTTTTCGCACTATAATTGCTAAGGCCGCAATAATTCCGCCTATGGCGAGGCTGCCGGTATCTCCCATAAACACCTGCGCCGGATAAGAATTATACCACAAGAAACCTATACAAGCACCAACAAACGCCGCAATAAAAATTGACAATTCCCCTAAATTTGGTATGTACATTATATTCAGGTACTCTGCAAATTTTATATTGCCGCTGACATACGCAAAAATTCCAAGCCCGATCCCGATTATTGCACTCACACCGGTTGCCAAACCATCAAGGCCATCTGTAATATTTGCACCATTTGAGACAGCGGTTACAATAAATATTACCACCAGGATATAAAGTATGTATGTGTAATCTTCCATGCTTTGCGGGAGCAGTTTCGCATAGTTGAACTCATGATTTTTCACAAATGGAATTGTAGTAATCGGTGTTTTCACATTTGCAAAAAGATGCGTCTTCCCTTCAAGGTTAATAGCATGGAAAGAGTCACTCATTAACACCTCGCCTCTGCCAAGAACCGAATCTTTCACAAACTGTGCATTCGGTTTGTAAACTTCTCTTTCAACAACTACAGATTTATTAAAGTATAAAGTTGCACCAACAATAATTCCCAGCATTACCTGTCCGAATATTTTGAATTTTCCGGCAAGGCCGTCTTTATCAGATTTCACATAATTAACACCAAGTTCCCTGGCTTTTTTGCGTGAACGGATTTTAAGAATATCATCCATCAGTCCGATTGCTCCCATCCACACAGTGCACAATAGCATTAACCTAATATATACTTTATCAAGGTTTGCTAACAGTAATGTAGGCACGAGAATAGCAAAAATTATTATTAGCCCACCCATTGTTGGGGTGCCCTTCTTTGCCTGTTCGCCGGCAAGGCCGAGATCTCTTACCGTTTCGCCCAGTTGTTTTTTTTGTAAAAAATTGATAAGCCTTTTTCCGTAAATAGTAGAAATAATAAGAGAAAGCATCATTGCTATCATCATCCTGAAGGTGATGAATTGGAACAAGCCCATTCCCGGGAACCGAAAATCGTGCTGAGCCAACCAATTAAACAAATGATACAACATATTTCTATTCTACTTATTTAATAAAACAAACATTTCTTCCAAAACCTCCTTATCATCGAAATGATTTTTCACACCTTTTATTTCCTGATATTTTTCATGACCTTTTCCTGCAACAAGAATTATATCATTTTCACCGGCCACATTTACAGCAACTTTTATAGCCTCCTTTCTGTCGCTTATTGTCATTACTTTTTTTCGGCAAACAGCATCAACTCCTGTATTCATTTCTCTTAAAATTTCATCCGGATCTTCATTGCGTGGGTTATCAGAGGTAAGGATAACCTGATCACTGTATTCGCATGCAACCTGCGCCATAATTGGCCTTTTAGATGCATCCCTGTTTCCACCGCAGCCTACAACCGTAATAATTTTTTCAGGCCCGTTCTTAATTTTTTTTATTGTTGCCAATACATTCAGCAATGCATCCGGAGTATGTGCATAGTCCACAATTCCTGTAATATTGTTGCCGCTGCTGCGGAAATTATCAAACCTCCCTTCTGCTCCTGATAGCTCACTTAATATCCGTAAAACCTCAAGTTTATCTTGTTTTAAACACATTGCGGCTCCAAAAACAGCAAGCAAATTGTAAGCGTTAAATTCACCAATCATTTTGAAGTGAACATCAACTTCGTTCACTATCATTTGCAGACCGTCAAATGTGTTGTCGAGGATTTTACCTTTATAATCGGTAACAGTTTTAAGGCTGTAAAAATATTTAGATGCTTTTGTGTTCTGAAGCATTACCATCCCTCTTTTATCATCTGCATTAGACAATGCAAACGAAGAAGGTGAAAGTGAATCAAACCATGACTTTTTTACATTTATATATTCATTGAATGTACCATGATAATCCAAATGGTCTAATGTAATATTTGTAAAAATTGCTCCAGCAAATTGAAGTGAGGCAATTCTGTGTTGATGAATTGCGTGGCTGCTGCACTCCATAAACACATAAGTACAACCGCTATCAACCATTTCTCTTAAAATTTTATTTAACGAAATGGAATCAGGCGTTGTATGCGTTGAGGGAACAGCGTTTTCCCCAATTACAGTTTTTACTGTGCTAATTAAACCGCAGGTATAATCAAGAGAAGAAAACAATTTATATAAAAGAGTTGCAACAGTGGTTTTACCATTTGTTCCGGTAACTCCTACAAGTTTTAGTTTAGATGATGGCTCACCATAAAATAAATTCGCCATCAGGCCGCAGGCAATTGAAGAATTTAATACTTCAACATAAGTTACGTTATCATTTAATTGTTCAGGAAGTTTTTCGCAAACAATTGAAGAGGCACCATTTGAAATTGCTGTTTCAATAAAGTTGTGGCCATCTGTAAGTGTTCCTTTTATTGCTATAAAGCATTCTCCGGGCTTAATAAGCCTTGAATCTGTATTTAAGCCCCCAACTTCAATTGAAGTACTTCCATATACAGATTGAATGTTTACTTTATATAAAAGGTCTTTTAGCATAAT
>JAFDXB010000182.1 GCA_018268175.1 Bacteroidota bacterium
ATTTACGATTTTAGATTGTGTGATTTTAGATTTTAGATTTACGATTGTGTGATTTACGATTTTAGATTGTGTGAGTGCTCAAAAAATCCAAAATCCAAAATCCAAAATCAAGAAATCAAGAAATCAAGAAATAAAGAAATCAAAAATATAGTTGACGATTTACGATTTTAGAGTTTAGATTGTGAGATTGTAGATTAATCAAAAAATCAAGAAATCAAGAAATCAAAAATATGATTTACGATTTTAGATTTTAGATTTTAGATTGTGTGATTGTAGATTAATTAAAATCAAAAATCAAAAATCAAGAAATCAAAAAATCCAAAATCCAAAATCAAGAAATCAAAAATATAGTTGAGGATTTACGATTTTAGATTTTAGATTGTGTGATTTACGATTTTTGATTGACGATTTACGATTTTAGATTGTGAGATTATAGATTAATCAAAAAATCAAAAAATCAAAAAATCCAAAATCAAAAATGGTTTATTGATGGTTGGCGAAAATAATAAGCGGACTTAACATATAATTTTCATTTAATGGGCTTAATTTGCCCCTCGTAAAAAAATATTGATGCGGCGATTTTACCAAAACTCATTTCTCATTGCCATTTTACTGCTTTTTTCATCTCGAATTTTAGCCCAAACAGATACATTGCCGGTGTCAGTAAACCCTGCTTTAGAAGATATTTTTAACGCTAAATATCCAAAGCAATATCGCATTGCGCAAATTACAGTTAAAGGAACGCAGGCTTTTGATCATAACCTGATTATTTCAATCAGCGGCCTTGCCGTTGGCGATATGGTGCAAATTCCGGGAACCGATGTGTTTTCTAAAGCAATTACAAAACTTTGGAAACAAGACCTTGTTTCAGATGTTCAGATAAATTTTACCAACCTTGTTGGAAATGACCTTTCCGTTGAAATTGAAGTTACCGAACGCCCCCGCCTAGTTCAAATCAATTACATCGGAATTAAAAAAAGTGAAAGAGATGACCTGAATAATAAAACAGGCCTTGTTAAAGACCGAGTTATTACTGAAAACATGAGGCTTAGCGCTATTGAAGCTATTCGTAAATACTATTACGAAAAGGGTTACCGCAACGCTAAAATTGAAATGACAGAAGCTCAAATGACAGGTATAACAAATGCCGTTTCAATTACTTTTTCTATTGATAAAGGAAATAAGGTAAAAGTGAACTCTATTAACTTCACCGATAATTATACTCAGTCTGACCTTAAGCTTAAAAAGCAAATGAAAGGAACTAAAGAAATGTCGAAAATTACCTTGTTTCCCGACAGAGTTGTTAGCCCTTACGGTGATACAACAAAAAATCTTTCTTTTAATGAATACCTTAAAGAAAACGGATATTTATTTCCCACAAAAACAAAAGATTTCTTAGACCCCTATATTCGCATCAAACTTTTCAACAGCGCAAAATTTAATGAAACTAAATACGCTGAAGACAAGAATAAAATTTTGGATTATTATAATTCTCAGGGTTATCGCGATGCGCTGATTGTTGCCGACACTCAATTCTATAACAATAAAGGGAACCTTAATATTGATATAAAAGTAAACGAAGGACGTAAGTATTATTTTGGAAATATAACATGGAAAGGAAATACAAAGTATTCAGATTCACTATTGAATATTTTCCTCGGTATTGAAAAAGGCGATGTCTATAATCAGGAATTGCTTGATAAAAAACTTGGACGTCAACTTTCCGCCGAGGGCGGCGATGTTGGAAGCCTTTACCAAGATGATGGATATTTATTTTTTAGAGTAGAACCGGTTGAAACTGCCGTTTACAACGACACTATTGATTTTGAATTACGGATGACCGAAGGGCCGCAAGCAGTTTACGGCAAAATTTCTGTTTCAGGAAATGATAAAACTAAGGATTATGTTGTACTGCGTGAATTAAGAACTATTCCGGGCGATAAATTCAGCAGATCTGATATTATAAGGACACAACGAGAGCTTGCTCAACTGGGATTTTTTAATGCTGAAAAAATAAATCCTAACATTATCCCTAACGCTGATAACGGTACGGTGGATATTGAATGGCAGGTAGAAGAAAAATCGGCAGATCAGTTGGAACTATCTGCAGGCTTTGGTGGAGGAATTGGTTTAACCGGAACCCTGGGTGTAACCTTCAATAACTTCTCACTAAAAAATATCACTAACAAATCAAGCTGGAACCCTTTGCCGGGTGGCGATGGCCAGAAGTTAAGCGCCAGAGTTCAGTCTAATGGAAGGGCTTATCGCTCACTTAACTTTGCATTTACAGAGCCTTGGCTTGGTGGAAAGAAAAGAAATTCATTTTCTATAAATTATTTCAATACTAAATATTCAAATGCTTACGATTCGCTTGGTTACCCATGTAAATCGTGTGCATCAAATTCTTATGTAAAAACGGTAGGTTTTGGTATAGCGTTAGGAAAGCAGTTGAAATGGCCTGATGATTTTTTTACATTAATTTATGCCGTGAATGTTCAGCAGTATAAGCTAAAAAATTATTCGAATATTTTTAAAGGCATAAGCACCGGGACTTCCACAAATATCAGCGGTAAGCTAACATTGCTAAGAAATTCTGCGGGGCCGAATCCTATCTTCCCTACAAGCGGCTCTAACTTCATGCTGAGCAGCCAGTTTACATTGCCATATTCTTTAATTGGCATTTCGAGCGGTGATGCAAACGATTATAAATTGCCGGAATTTCATAAATGGCGCTTTAACGGCGAATGGTATGTTCCGATAGGAAAAGCAAGAGGTGTAGATAAAAACAGGCAATTCATTTTAAGAGCTGCAGCTAAATACGGATTTATTGGCAGATATAATCATAAGTTGGAAATATCTCCGTTTGAAAGATTTCAGTTGGGAGATGCGGGTTTAAGTAATACCACAGCTTTGCTGGGTTATGATATAATTGCACATCGCGGATATCCTGTTTACAGCAGTTCAGACCCTAAAGTAAACCCTGATGGGGAAAACCCAAGCGAGTACTTTACAATTTTTAATAAATATACTGTTGAATTGCGCTATCCTTTTAGCACCAGCGCAGCGAGCACCATTTATGGTTTAGTGTTTTTTGAAGCAGCAAATGGCTGGTACAAATGGAAAGATTACAATCCATTCAAGCTTAGAAGGTCGGCAGGTGTAGGTATGAGGTTCTTCTTGCCTATGTTTGGTTTGCTTGGATTTGATTATGGCGTAGGTTTCGACAGGTATAATCCGCAGGGCGGATTGAAAGGAGCAGCTAAATTTACCTTTATGTTAGGCCAAGAGCCGGAATAAAAATTAAATAAAAAGAATATGAAAAAATTACTTTTATTTTTAATAGCCACTGCACTTGTATTTGCTGTAAATGCACAGAGGTACGCAGTTATAGATTCAAGATATATTTTAGAAAAAATTCCGGAATATACTGAAGCGCAAAAAAAATTAGATCAGTTCAGCGCCCTATGGCAGCAGGAAATAGACCAAAAGCAGGCTGCCCTCAACAGAATGTATAAAGATTACGAAGCAGAACAGGTAATGTTGCCCGATGACTTAAAAAGGAAAAGAGAAGATGAACTTTTTAATAAAGAAAAGGAATTGAGAGAGCTTCAGAAAAAAAGATTTGGCTTTGAAGGCGATTTATTTAAAAAAAGGCAGGAGCTGATAAAACCTATACAAGACAGGGTTTACAATGCAATTCAGAAGCTGGCAACCGAAAAGCAATATGATTTTATTCTCGACAAAAGCGAAGGAATTACTGTTATCTTTGCCGACCCTAAACTCGATAAGAGCGAAGAAATTTTAAAAAGTATGGGTGTTAAATAATTCGTAATACGAAATATTGAAGCAGCAAAAACTAACAATTTAACCACTATAGTAAAAAAACAAACGAAACAAAAAAGCATGAAACAATTAATCGTAGCGTGTGCCCTGGCTTTCAGTACCCTTGCAGTAAATGCTCAAAACAAAATTGGTTATATAAGTACGGAAGATTTAATTTCCGATATGCCTGAAGCAGAAAAGGCTGATGAGGAATTAAAAGAATTTCAGGCAGCGCTTGCACAACAAGGTCAGGATATGCTAAAAGACCTGAACACAAAAGACAGCATATTTGTAAAAGATTCAGTAAAACTTTCAGCCACAATGAAAGAAATTAAAAGAAACGAACTAATAGCTTTATATCAAAAAGTTCAAAACTGGAACCAGCAAGCCCAGGAATTATATCAGGCTGAAGCACAGAGAAAGATAGCGCCATTACGTACCAAAGCCCTTGATGCAATAAAGGCTGTTGCTAAAGAAAATAACTATGCCTACATTTTTGATATGAATTCAATAATTGTAGCGCCTCCCGGCGATGATATACTACCGTTAGTAAAAAAGAAACTTGGAATAAAAGATACTCCACCGGCCCCCGCAAAAAAATAAGTATTTAAAATAGAATAGA
>JAFDXB010000183.1 GCA_018268175.1 Bacteroidota bacterium
GTAATTTTTGGGGTAATTATTTTTGAACGCAGATTTGGCGGATTGAGCAGATGACCGCTTAATAGCCCTTCCGCCGCTGTTGGTGTTATCACCAACGGCACGTTCCGCATTTCCTTCTGCGACTGTTTGTGTTATCAATACAGCACATAGCAAATCTCGTTGGGGATAACTCCAACGGGGCGACAACCAGATTCTCCAGCGAGAGCAACGGTGCTATCACCAACGACGCATTCATGCGTTCATTTCCAAATAAGAGTGTTTAGGTTAACTAATAAAAACTTATTACAGTTTAGGTTTGCTGTCATCTTTTTTGGTATCAACTTCTTTAATTTCTATTTGTATTGCCTCTTCAGAACTCCTCATATTCTCAGGCGGGCCGCCAATTCGCTCAAATGAAATTATTTCCCTGTTTAGTAAAATGTTTTTTGATGTGATTTCTCTGATACATTTCAATTCTAATGAATCTTTCGTGAGCTTCTCAATTGTAAAGGCTAATTTGAAATTCTTATCGCAAGTGTTAATAAAATATACGACAGGTTTTTTATAAGGTGGAATAGTGTCATAGGTTTGAAATGCTAACCTTATTTCTCCATCTTTGAATTTCCCATCCATATCTGAAAAAGAAAATATTGATGAAATTTCATCACTGCCGAAATAAAGTTGACTGATATATTTATTAGAATCTTCAAAGCATACTTTATTTTCTTCGGTTATTTTCCACAGCCCTACAATTAAATGTGGTTTTGGTTTTTTATTAAATGAAGTCAGGACAATAAAACACAAGATAAACCCTAACATTTTAAGCGATATTCTTTGCAGTTTCATTCTGTTTTATTATATGTTTTTACATTTTTACTAAACTTAAAAAATCAGAGTGTTTTTACATCCCGCAGCAGCGGAAATTTTTAATTAGTTATTTACAAAACGGCATTAACCCATTCGCTAATACACGGTCATTGCTTAACCTGGGAACCTTATTTTGCCCACCAAGTTTTCCTATACTTTTCATATATTCTGCAAAGCCTCCTTTTTTTACAACTCTGATTTTTAAAGGCAATAAAATATTTCCTGAAATTAAATCATCATAATATACATTTAACTTACGCAAATTCTTATCAATTTTTTCTGCAAATTTCTTAATGTCTGCCGGTGATTTATCAAACTCGATAAACCATTCATGGTAGCTCTTCCCCTCAGCATCATTTACCATTGGAGCAACTGTAAATTCAGAAACCGAAACATTTTCATCTCCGGAATTTAATAATGCCTTTTCAACTTCTTCTCCAATTACATGTTCTCCAAATGCAGAAATAAAATGTTTTATCCTACCTGTAACCACTATTCTATACGGATTTGTTGAAACAAATTTTACCGTGTCTCCAATATTGTAAGCCCACAATCCTGCATTTGATGAAATTATTAAGGCATAATTTTCACCTACTTTTACTTCACTTAAAGTTAACCGTGTTGGATTTTCATTTTTTATTTCTGCTACCGGAATAAATTCAAAGAAAATTCCACTGTTAGTATTTAACATCATGCCTTCGGCAGATTGGCTGTCTTGATATGCAAAAAAACCTTCGCTCGCCGGAAACAGTTCTATATAATCTACTTTCCTGCCAATGGTTTCGGAAAGTTTGGCTTTGTATGGTTCAAAATTTACGCCGCCCTGAACCAGTACGCTGAAATCCGGAAAGAGATCTCCAATTTTTTTGCCCGAACGTTCTTCAAGTTTATCAAAATACATTTGCACCCATGGTGGAATTCCACTAATCAAAGTCATTCGTGCATTTATTGTTTCATCTACAATTTTATCCAGTTTTTCCTCCCATTCTTCAATACAATTTGTTTCAAATGAGGGCAACTGGTTTGTACGCAGATATTTTGGAACATGATGGTTTACTATTCCGCTTAGCCGTCCTGTGGGTATATCTCCTACTCTTTCAAGTTCAGGCGAACCGCTTAAAAAAATTAGTTTACCATCAGCAAATTTCGAGTTGCCGGTTTCATTCATGTACATCAACAAAGCATTTCGTGCTGAATTGATATGATTCGAAATTGAATCCTTAGTAATTGGTATAAGCTTTACGCCACTTGTAGTTCCGCTTGTTTTCGCAAAATAAATTGGCTTTCCTTTCCAAAGTACATTGTGCTTTCCTTCAACAATCATATCTATGTAAGAACGAAACCCTTCGTAATCTCTTATTGGAACATTTTTGATAAAATCTGCATGTGATTTTATTTCAGTAAAATTATGTTCTTTTCCAAATATAGTCTTGCTGCCTGTTTTGATAAGTTCCTGAAAAATTGTTTTCTGGTCATGAACGGCATGAGCCATATTCTTCTTAATCTGCCTGCTTATATAATTTGCAAAAGGTTTTGCAAGAATTGATTTTAGGTTCATCGGTAATAATTTATTTACAGTCGCATTTCCAGTCTGTTTCCAAATCTATTACTGTTACAACAACTATTTTATTGGCCTTTGGTGCAACCACTACTCTCACAAATTGTTTGTCTTTTGTTATCCCTTCCAGGGGATATGTAACGCCCTGGTTATCTTCCTCTATTTTACTATAGTTGATTTTTCCGGTGAGTAAAATATCTTTTACTTCTTCATCATCAATATGGCGGCAACCCATTCTGCAAAGAGCATGCTTAGAATATTCAATGGAAGTTGTATCTCTTTTAAAAGGTTCAGTTTCAGCAGGGATAACATAAGTAGATGTTTCTTTCTTTCTTTCACCTCTTTGCTTTTTTTTGATAATAAACAGCAAAACTGCGGCTGCAACGAATATTAAATAAGGAAGGTATTTCTTTATCACGCAGCAAATTTAGGCTTTTACGTACTTTTGCAAATTATTTAATAATAAGGTAATGGATAGAAGTGTGGCTCTGCATACCCTGGGATGTAAACTGAATTTCAGTGAAACTACGGCTATTGGCCGAATGCTGGAAAATGACGGGTTTGTAAAAAAAGAATTTGATGAAGTTGCAGATGTATATGTAATAAACACTTGTTCGGTTACAGAAAATGCCGACAAAGAATGCAGACAGATTGTAAGAAAAATTCAAAAACAAGCTCCTGAATCGTTAATCGTTGTTACCGGTTGCTATGCTCAATTAAAGCCTAAGGAGATATCAAACATACCCGGAGTTAATTTAGTTTTAGGCGCTGCAGAAAAATTCAATATTGCTCATCATCTTAAGGAACTAAAAATAAATGACCCTGCAAAAGTTTGCAGTTGCGATATTGATGATGTAAATATTTTCATTCCTTCTCATTCAATAAATGAAAGGACAAGAATATTTTTAAAAGTGCAGGATGGCTGCGATTACAGTTGCAGTTTTTGTACTATTCCAATGGCACGCGGACGTAGCCGCAGCAATAGTATTGAAGAAGTTTTAAGTAATGTTGAAGAAATTGCTAAAGGCGGTGCAAAGGAAATTGTTCTAACAGGCATTAATCTTGGTGATTTTGGGAAAGGTTTTACAGGCGGTAAAAAAAGGCAGGAAGATTTCTTCAGTCTTATAAAAGAACTGGATAATAATTCAAATATTAGCAGATACAGAATTTCATCAATCGAACCCAATTTACTTACACAGGAAATTATTGAATTTGTAGCTGCCTCAAAAAGTTTTATGCCGCACTTTCATATCCCGCTGCAAAGCGGAAGTAACAAAACACTTGCTGCAATGAGAAGGCGTTACAAACGTGAATTATACGCAGAGAAAGTTGATGAGATTAAAAAACTAATGCCTCATTGTTGTATAGGAGTTGATGTAATTGTTGGTTTTCCCGGCGAAACAGATGATGATTTTAATGATACCGTAAATTTTCTTTCAGAACTTGATATTTCTTATTTGCATGTATTTACTTACTCTGAAAGAGATAATACAGATGCTTTAAACATCAAGCCTGTTGTGCCTCAGAATATTCGTAATAACAGAAATAAAATACTTCGTAATCTCAGCTATGAAAAAATGCAAAAATTCACAGCGGAAAACATTGGTCTTGAAAGGGAAGTTTTGTTTGAAAGTGTGAATAAGAACGGAATGATGGAGGGATATTCCGATAACTATATAAAGGTGAGTATTCCTTATAAAAAGGAATATGAAAATGAAATTGTGAAGTGGAGGATTTAATTAAGAAAAAATATTCCAATCGCGGTGCGACATTGCATCCTTAAATATTTGTTGATTTTTTGGGTGAGACAGTGCACCCATGTGGCGTGCATGATGAAGGTCGGTGCCTGCGTATGATATTAAATTATTTTTCAAAAGATAATTAGCTGCCTTTGCAACTTCTTTACCATAATATCCGGTTAGCGACAACAAATTCACTTGAAGTAAAAATCCTAATTCCGCCCAGCGGTGGTAAATTTTATAATTGCTATGTGCAAACCCATAACGTTCCGGATGCGCAAGTATTGGCGAATAACCATTTGTGATAATCTCAAATATAATTTCTTCAACATGCTGCGGTGCAGATGAATAAGAAAATTCTGTAAGTATTATATTATCTTTTATAGTTAACAATTTTTCGTTCTTTTTCAGGAGGTCAAGGAAGAAGGAATCGAGCATGTATTCTGCTGCGGCACTAAGTTCAAATTCAATGTTCTGATTGTTTAGTTCCTGTTGCAGAATATCTTTTGCCTTGCTAATTGTTTCAGCATTGTTAGGAAACATATCACCAATAATATGCGGCGTTGCAACGGATTTATTAATGCCGAGGTTTTTTAAACCTTTTACTAATTCAATGCTGGTGGCAACATCAGGAGAACCATCATCAATTCCCGGCAGGATATGAGAATGAATATCTGTTGTAAAAGGAAAATATGGCTCTGAACTATTTTGTTTTTTAAATAAACCGAACATAAGAAAAACTTAATTGTTCTTTTTATAATATTGATGTAGTTTACTCAAAGGCTTCATAACCGAAACAATAAATGGAAAAGGTATATGATTCTTTTTCATTGCCAGGTAATCACGCCTGTTTGCTCGTAACCGCTGATAAAGATTTTTGTTACTTTGCCCACCCCGCCTCATTTTCACCAAAAGTTTCGGGAGATAAACGGCATTTAATTTATGTACATATAAATATCTCGACATAAATTCATAATCGGCAGCTGTATAGAAATGATTTTCATAACCGCCATACATTTTTACATATTCTCGTTTTATATAAAAAGTAGGGTGTGCAGGCATCCACCCCATTCTAAACAATGACCTTTTATATGGTTTGCCTTTCCAGATTCTATAAATTTTATTTATATCTTCCGGATCAACATATTCAAGATCACCATACAAAGCATCAGCATTATTTTTTATAAACGCCTCAGCAATTTCAGACACAACATGTGGTGATGCAAGAATATCATCACTGTTAAGAATCCCAATTATATCGCCTGTTGCAAGATCCATTCCTTTGTTGATGGCATCATACATACCGTGGTCGGTTTCAGAAATCCATGCAGCAAGGTGATCCTTATATTTTTTGATAATTTCAAGAGTAGAATCAGTTGATTTACCATCAACAATAATATGCTCTAAATTTTTATAATCTTGATTTTTTACAGAACTGATACAATCATCAAGATATTTTTCAGAGTTATATGTTACGGTTATTATTGTGACCTTCATGAATGTAAGCCTGATCATTAAAAAAGCAAATATAATGCAGGTCTTTATAATATCTTTTAAAGTTATACATCTATAGTTCTTGTTTTAATTTTTACTGCCGGGTTACCTCTGTAAATTCCATATGCCTCAAGCGATTGTGATGCTACAGACATAACACTTAATATTGCATGAGTATGAACAGTAACACCGCCCGTAACCAAAGATTTTGCTCCTATCCATGCGCCATCTTCCACAATAATTGGAGAAGCAATCGTTGGAAAATCTTTTCTTTTGTAATTATGATTTCCGCACATCAGCATACAACCTTGTGAAAGGCAAACATTCGACCCTAATGTAATATCAGCAATATTATCAATCCATACATTTTCTCCTATCCATACATAATCGCCGATTTTTAATTTCCAGGGATACTTTATATTAACTCCCGGCTTTATTATTACACCTTTACCTACCTTGCTTCCGAATAATTTTAATAGGTTTTTTTTTATTGTGCTTGAAGGGTTCCAGCCATTCTTTAAAAACAGAACATTAGTAAAATACCACAATATTATTTTAAATTTTCCGGCACCTACTTGAGGCGGATTTTTAAATATCGAAAGATCCACTTTATTCATGCAAAAACTTTTTTATACTCTTCTTTTAAATTTAAAGAGCTGATAAATTTTTCAGCAAAACTTGCAGCGCCGTCACAAAAGTTTTTAAACTCATTATCATCCCAATTTAAAGCAGTTTGTAAAGCATGTGAAAATTTTTCCGGATGATTTAAACTCAAATCCCAACCTGCAGAATTTTCATGCAAATTCCTCCATGGAGTTCTGTCACTTATCAAAATGGGACGATGATTTTTTAATGCCTCAAAAATTGAATGCCCGAAATTTTCGCCATTCGTTGCTAAAACATATAAATGGTTTTGGCTTAATTGTTTATCAATTTCATTAGGAGATAAAGGGCCTTTAAATTCAATATTTATGTTTGCTGGCAATGTTTCAGCATATTTCTTACATGAGTTGAAATATTGCTCATCTTCAACAGGGCCGATTATAGTAAACTTTACGGAACCTTTGATATTTTCCAGTGCTTCCAATACAAAAAGTAAGTTTTTAATTTTTGCAATCCGTGCAATGTAAATCAAATTCAACTCTCCCTTTTTCTTAAATATTTCTGTAGTTGCAGATGGTATATTACCCGGGAAATTTCCGGCTATTGTAATTTCTGAACCCGGAAAATATTTTTCAATTTCTTTCGCCTCCTTTTCATTTGTAGCATGAAAATGTATGAACTTATGCCATTTTAAAAACCTTATGGTTTTTATAAAAAGAATCTTCTTAAATTTTTTCTCCGCTAATGCTCCGGAATGTAATGCACCACGCGGACATAATATGATCTTGCCTTGAATATTATTTCTCCACTTTAAAAGCAAAGGAAGTATAACATAAAAAGGAGAATATAAATGATTAAGATAAACAAAATCATATTTATTAGTACACACCAGATTTATATATTGCCTGATTGTAAATGTAGTTCTGTCTAAGTAAAAAACCGAAACTCCGGTTATAATGTCATTATTCCAAACATTAGGCTTAATGCCGTAATATGGTAATGTTTCACCGTGATCTTTAATTGAAGTAACAACCGATATTTCAAATTCATCTTTTAATGCAACACACATATTATATGTTGACCGAATCGGGCCACCGGCACGGAAACCTGGAAAAAACCAATCGGATATTAAGAGAATTCTTTTTTTCTTCAAGGGGCAGTTGAAGTTTTTAGATTCTTTTCAAATTTGTAAATCAGTATAAAAATTGCCAGATATGCAACAATGTTGAACCAGGTATGATGGTCGAGCCCTAAAGGCATAGGCCAGCCTTTATTTATTGCTACTAAAAATAATGTTATCCTTATGGCATTTATTAAAAACAAAATTGCAACGCCAGTTACTATCCACAACAACTTTTTTTTAAGTGAATTATCATTTGCAACAACATAAGCAATCCAAAAACTGTAAACGCCATAGCCAACGCAATCCATTGCGATATAAACCCCTCGGCCTCCAATAATTCTAATAAGATAATTTGGTTCAAACTGCGTTTTAATATTAAATAACAAAAGAAATCCCTTTGTAGTATATAGCAGCATGTTTTTTATTCCTGAAACATAGTCGAGGTATTTATCAACAAAAGGAATATAATAATTGCCGGGGGAGGAAATGCCAATTACGGCAAGTGTTCCGAAGTATAAAATACAAAAGACAAGTAGGAATTTAAGGAGGAATATGAAGAATTTCTTTTGCAATGGTTACAACATTAATTGATTTTTTTATAAACTAGGAAGTCACAAAAATCTTGTGACTTTACTCTTTGAATCAAATCGAAACCTTGAATATTTTCAAAAACCCATTTAGAAAAATTCCTTTGCCTAACATGACCTTTTTTAGGTCCATTTACATCCCAGGAATAAATTATAACAAATCTGGAAGCGCAATTGAACAGGTTGAACATGTAATTTTCAAATACATCATTCTCCACTAAATGGAATATCACATCCAACGACAAGGCAAGTTCCTTTTTTTCGTTAAAATATTTATTTAAGTTTTCGGATGTTAATAATTCAAATGTTTTATTTGATTGGCCAGAATATTTTTTGATGCAAATGTTAACAGCTGTTAATGCAACATCTAAACCTGTATAGAATGGAAATTTAAAGTATCCCAATTGATTTCCATCTCCACATCCTAATTCAATAACAGATTCAACATTGTTATCCCTGACAAATTGATTTAAAAATCTTGCCTTATATTCCGCAGATATACCATAGGATCCGGAACCGGAATTTTGGTTTGATCTATATCTTGATTCCCAATAATCTTTTGACCCTTTAAATTTTAAATTCAGAAGGCTAAAATATATTTTCTTAAAGATTGAACTTTGAAAAAAAAAGTTTTTTATTTTTTTGGGCAGCACTCAATTTATTTTTCAGATGATTTACCTAAAAACACCACACTTCCTTCACAAATAACATTTCACATCTTTTACTTCTAAAATGTAATGTCAATAACCGTTGAAACAATGGAATTATTTTTTGGAAATTTTTAATTCCCATTTAACTATTATTAGGATATGAAATAGAAAGTATTCGTCTGAATTTAACTTTCCAAATTTGGAATATTACAAACAATAAAAAGCAACTTTTAACAATATGGCCTAATATAGTTTGCAGTTCGCAATCTGGTCTAATTGGATAATAAAAAATCAATGGTGTAAAAAGAAGCAAAACCGGGAAAAAGTAAGAGTATTCATTAAGTTTTTTTAAGATGAAGTTTACAAACAGGCCGTAAAAAAACATAAAAATTGAGCCACCGAAAATCCCGAAATTTATATAAGCATCTCCAACAGAACTCAATCCCATAGATGTGCCCGGCGCTAAGGGAATTCCGGAGTACTTCATAAATATAAACCTATCGCCTGCATTCAATTTATTAGGAGCCAATATACGGGGCAAAAATGCTGATTCAAGTATAATCAGTAATTCTTTACCGTTTTCAAAAGGCACTCTACTTGGAACTGTGTTCATTATATTAGTAATAATAAATCCCTGGTTAATTCGAACATTACTTTTAGCAATGTTTTCCCAACTAAACCCTCCGCTTTTTTCCTCTGTTAACTGAAACGACTTGGAAAGTGTTTCTATATTACCTTCTGAACCTTGCTCCCATGTCGCTGTTCTATATTCTCCCTTCAATAGTTGTATAAATAATGCAAGAGTTATAAATGCTGATGATACTATTAGTTTAATTTTTTTTGAAGGCTTGTATTTTATTGCCAGAACTGCACCTAAAAATATTATCCATGTAATTAAATCATGAAACATTGCATTTCTCAGTGAAGAAATTACAATAGACCCAAAGACAATTAGAATAATTAAAGGATCTAATTTTTTGCGGCCTAGAATTATTAAAAAAAGACCTACAAATTTAAAATTAGAGAGAAGAACAAAAATAAAAGTAAATGTGTTTGAAAAAAAAATTTCACCAAAGTTTGCAACAAAGCCAATTCCTATGAAAATATAGGGAATAGTTTTGTTTACTTTTACAAACTGCCTAGTTCCTTTTAGGTCAACCACTTCACCTTGCAAAACACTGTTGTAATGCAGCCCTAAGATGAACATTGTTACGGCCGGAATTGCATACGAAAAGTATTCAACAGCCGGAATTTGCATCTTTAAAAATCCTCTTTGATAATCATCAAGTCCACAATACGCAAATGTTGGCCCGAGAAAAAACTGCAAACACATGAAAGAACCGAACAAATACCTAATGGGAACTATAGAACCGATAGATTCAAAAAGCAGCATAAATTGATGCAACGAAATAGCTATCCCAATATACATAAACCAATCTAATGTTGGAAACGTCAGCATTATCAAAACAAGGGTAATTGCAAAAAAATGCCAGCTAAACTTTACATTTAATAAAGATTGCATCAGAGGCTATTTAATTCGTTTTCAATTTTTTCTACAAAATTTTCATAGCAATACCCACTAATTATTTCTGTTCCTTTCATTTTAAAACTTTCAATATCGGCATTTGCCATTTCCTTTAATTTTTCAATAAGGTCTAATTTGTCATTGTTTTTAAATGTATATCCATTTGTCCCATTTTCTACAAGATCAATTGCGCAGCCACATTTATCACTTAATAAAATAGCACAACCGTTTGCCATTGCTTCATTCACTGCAAGACCCCAGGTATCTATGGCAGATGGCAATACATATACATCCGTAATTTCATAAACTGCAGGCATTGAGCCCTGATTTTGGAAATCTAAAAATTTAATATTCTTATGCCCCTTTGCAAGTTCTTTTAATTCGTTTTCTAAAATTCCATTCCCAACTAAAACTAATTTAGATTTTGGAATTTTTGCATCAATAAATGCTTCAATTAATAAAGAAACATTTTTCCTTTTTATTAATTTTCCTGCATACAAAAAAACTAACTCATCTTTTTGAATTTCTAATTCTTTTCGCAGCAAGTTAGCCTCAGATTTATTGGTACAAATAAAACGTCTGTTCTCTACAGCATGAGGAGCAAATATTAGTTGTTCTTCTTTTACCCCTGCCCAAAGAAAATAATCGGCATTATTCTTCCCAACAGTAAAAGCTTTATCAATATATCTGTACACCCATTTTAAATAGAGTTTCCTTATCGAATTCTTTATAGGGTTATGATTATTTAAAAGATGAGAATCACCACGGAAGTAAATTGGGATTTTCCCTTTAAAA
>JAFDXB010000184.1 GCA_018268175.1 Bacteroidota bacterium
AAAACCATTGTAGCAAGTACAGTAGCAACATAACTTCCGAAAAGGTCAGCTCCCATACCTGCCACGTCGCCAACGTTATCACCAACGTTATCGGCGATAGTAGCCGGATTGCGAGGGTCATCTTCAGGGATGCCTGCTTCAACTTTTCCGACAAGGTCGGCACCAACGTCGGCTGCTTTTGTGTAAATACCACCGCCCACACGTGCGAAGAGAGCTATTGATTCGGCCCCAAGCGAAAATCCGGTAAGCACTTCAATTGCACGTTCCATTTCGTGGCTGTCAACTGAAGCCCCCGGCGCAAATATTTGGCGAAGAATAATAAACAAACCACCAAGCCCTAAAACCGCAAGTCCGGCAACACCCACACCCATTACGCTACCACCGGTAAAAGAAACTTTTAAAGCTTTACTTAAAGAAGTACGAGCAGCCTGAGCGGTTCTTGTATTAGCTTTTGTTGCCACACGCATTCCGATAAATCCGGCAACTGCGCTCAAAACAGCACCCAATACAAAGGCAAGTGCAATTGTCCAGTGGCTTGCAGGGTTACTTTTGCCAAGAACGCCTAACAGCAATCCGGCAATTATTACAAAGTATAGCATCACTTTGTATTCTGCTTTCAAAAATGCCATCGCACCTTCGGAAATGTAATTTGCAATTTCCTGCATGCGGGGAGTACCGGGATCTTGTTTTGAAACCCATTTAAACTTTATTAATGTAAACAGAAGGCCAACAATACCCATTGCCGGTACTACATAAATCAAATTCTCCATAATAAACTGTACTAATTTTGGACGGCAAAAATAGGGTAAAGTAGTTAAAAAATAGAGGCAGATATTAATTTATATGATTAAAAAGCTAATTATATTATTAACTTAAAAAAATTAACTGCCTTTCACTGTATTCCATGCCTTATACATACACTTAATTACATCTCTAGCTTGCATAAATTCTTGAGAATATTCTTTAGCACATATATCCCCCGATAAACCATGTAAAAATGCACCTAACCTGCAGCTTTGTAAGGCATCATAACCTTGAGCACGCAAACCCGTTATTATTCCGGTTAAAACATCGCCCATTCCACCTTTTGCCATTCCGGAGTTTCCCGTGGGGTTAAAATATCCAAAGCCGTCAGGGCAGGCAATAAGTGTAAAATTGCCTTTTAAAAGAATGTAAATCCCTAATTCTTCAGCTTTTTTCATTGCTGCCTCAATAGAAGCCTCTGTTTGAAACAACCTTTTAAATTCGCCGGGATGCGGCGTAATTATGCTTCCCTGAGGAATTTTGTTTTGCCATTTTAATTGTGCAATTCTATTTAAAGCATCAGCATCAATAATAAGTGGCACATTATAGTTTAAAATGTTTTCAAGCCATTTATTATCGTTGTTTATTCCAATTCCGCAACCCAGGCCAATAGCTGTATATTTTGACAGGTTCCCGGTTTCACTAATGAAATTTTCACCGGAGGTAACACACATTGCTTCGGGAGCGGAAGATTGAATTATGGTGTAACCCACCTCTGGTACGTGTGTTGTAATTTTTCCGGGGCCAACGCTAAGGCAACCTTCGGTTGAAAGAACAGCAGCGCCCATCATGCCTTTACTTCCGCAAAATAATGCAGCATAGCCGAAATTTCCTTTGTTTGAAAAACTTTTGCGTGGCCGCAAGATGTCTTTCATTTCACCAAATTCAGTTATTGAATATTTTGCTGGTTCCGAATCATAAAATTCTTTGTTTAACCCAATATTTAAAATGTGGATTTTACCGGTATAACTTTCATTTTCAGGACGCAAAAATGCTAATTTATAAGATTCAAAAGTTAGTGTAACGGCGGGTTTTACGGCTACGCCGGAAGTTGGTTCATCTGCAAACAAACCTGAAGCAATATCAATTGAAATTACGTTTTTATGTGTGTTGATTTTTTCTATAAGCCAAACGAAATCTCCTTCCAAATTTCTACTTAAACCTGTTCCGAATAAAGCATCAATTATTATATCATCAGCATTAAGATGTGAGAAATTCTCAATAGCGGATTGAATGTTATCCGAATTTATTTTTATTATTGAAACACTACAACCGGTTTTTTCTAGAATATGTCCAAGAGCAAGGCCATCATTGCCATTATTCCCTTTCCCGCAAAAAATATAAAACTGCCGTGTCAAAAGCTTTTCTTTATCTAACCACTGGAAACATGCTGTGGCAGCACGTTCTATCAGGTCTGTTTCAGAAATGTTTTGTGTATTTTTTGAATATCTTTCCCAGTCTTTAATTTGGGAAACGGAAAATATTTTCATAGTAAGATCTTTTATTCAACCTTATATAAAATATTTATAAGATTGTTTTTTGAATAATCTGTACTTATTTTAAAAGCCTTTCTATAATTTTTATCAATTATTTCAAGAACTGACGTATTAGGTGGAATAGACCCTTCATTATCACCGGTCATAATTATTTTATTTACACCTGCATTTAGTTTTACAGATATAAATTGAGCTTTTTTCTTTACAGGCATTCCCTGCACAACCCATGCGCCATTGATATTTAAAGAGATGCTGTCTCCATCTTCCACGGCGTCATCCCAAATTGCAAGTAGCACTTCATTAGAATTTGCTGTAACATTTCCCACTTCTACAGAATTGCGCAATAATGTTTTTTCCATCTTCTCTGAGGATGAAAAGTTATTATCATTGGGATAAAAATAAACAGATGTATTTTTTGAGGCATTCCCTAATATTGAAGCAAGGTCGTTTGACGGGAATTCTTTATCGGATGGCGAATATAAAACAGGTAAAACAATAAAAGTGGAATTCTGATTTATAGCATCTCCAAAATTCATGTTGCGTTTTTGTTTACCGGTTGCCACAAGCAAATTGCCGGAAGATGAAATTTTTTTTCCTTGCTCATCTAAAAAGAAAGCAATCAAATTTAATCCCGGTTCAAGCCAAAACTCATCAGGTTCTTTTTTTTCGTTTGCATATATTTTTTCAAAAACAGGTCGGCCGTTTGCTGAGGCAGAAATGACGCCGTTATTTTTCCCGGATAACTTTAAAGAAAGGTCTCTGTTTTCTGTAAACAGTGTATCCATTTTACCGTAATAATTTCCTGAATAAGGCGAGTTTAAAACTTTTTCTGCAAGCGAATCAACCCAGGCACTGTCATTTATTTTGGTAAATACAATTTTGTTTTCATCAAAAATATTTTTGATAAAAGCATCAGAAGGCGAAATGTTTTCCTTTATAACAAAATCATTTTTTTCAAATGTCAGCGTTGCTGCTGAATTGTCTTTAAAATAATTCAGCATTCCCGAAAAATAAATTGCCGGTTTAAAATAACCTGAACTGTCAGGTTCATATTTAAATTTACCAACAGCAAGCTGGCGTAAATTCTTTTTTACCAGCAGTAAAGAAAAGTTTTTGCTTTGCGATGTAGTTTTAACTGTAAGCAGGGCAGGGTATAGCACAAAATCCTGCACATCTGAAATTTTTAAAGTAATCTCAAAATTTTTCTTTTCAGCCTTCCATGTCCCTGAAAAATAATTTTGCTGTGCAAATGCAAATTTGCCAAAATTCAAAATTGCTATCACTAATAAAAAGCGTATCATAAAAACAGGTCAAATTTTGATTTTGGCCGTTTAGAATCCTGCCATAAAAATCCTTTTAAATATTTTTCAGAAGTAGGTATTTGCTCCATTGGGTAAAGAGTGCCTTCAACATCATTTATGTATTTAACCTTTTTCAATTCTTTGTTTACAAATATAAAATCAATTACATCACTATGGTTTTTATTCATTCCGATATAAGCACTGTCGCTGTTTTGCGGAAAAAAAATACTTTGAGCCGGAGTTCCTTTTACTTTAATATTGTCAATGGCACCATCAATAAAAAATGCATTAAGTGTTCTGCCGGATATTTGATTGTAAACTGATTCTTCAGGTTTGTTTATTACAAAACTGTTGTTAAACACTTCGAGTTTTGATGGCTGCCTGTTTTTTGTAAACAAATACATTGTATCACCGCTCACTTGAGTTTTGCCATTCCAAAAAAGGGGATTTTGGTACATCCTGAAAGCAGAATCAAGGGTTGAATAATAAAAACTATCTGACACTGCCTGTGCTGAATCATTGTAGATTTTTACATTTCTGAAGCCTTTAAAAAACCTAATGGAATCTGGTTCAGTTTTCGATGAATCATTCAATAATTGTGTAGCGGAAAAAAGTGTATCTGCTGAAATATAAGTGCTGTCATTATTTTCATAAAAGACCATAACAGGTTTGCCTGTGGCACCAAAAGTGTTTTCTTTTTTATTGAGTTTAATATGCTCGCCGAAAATTATAACTTTATTTGCGCTGTCAACTATTTTTCCGTTTCCATCAACAAAAATATTACCTGACTTTTCATCAACATTAATATTTTTCCCTGAAGCAAACCTTGTGCTGTCGCGAAATTCAGGGTTTCCTCCAAAATTTGCTTCGCCTGTTAGTAAATTATAATTACCTGCGGAAGTTGTAATTATTCCATTATCGCTTACAATTTTGGTTGGTGCTATAAAATTTGCGATTTTATATTCTGTATTATATCTAAGGCTGTCGGAATTAATTCTGTATTTAGGGTCATTGAGAGCAACATTTCCTTTAAAAATTACATCTTTAGTTTGTCCATAATAAATTGCCGAAGTACTATTAAGAACTGTAGTTCCGTTGATGAGCCTGCCGCCACCTGAATAAGTTCCTATCCCCGTTTGTAGATTATAAACTAAATCTTCTGTTAGCAAAATTCCTTTCCCGTCTGTAAGTTTTACATTTCCTTTCAAAAATGCCAAACGTTCATTTCCTATATATTTAATATACTGCGAGTAAGTTTGAAGGGTATCGGCATCATTTATTCTAACGTTACCAAAGCCTTCAGCAATACCGGTTTGCAAATTGATGATAATGCTGTCTGCGCTCATATAGGTGCTTCCCTGCCTTATCCGTGCGTTTCCTGCAAGTGTTTGAAAAACATTTCCGGTGGCATCAGAAAATTGACGCATGCTTTCTGCACCTTCAACATTTATTTTCCTGAGAGTATCAGATACCTGAGCGCCGGCAAATAAAAAAGTGCTTGCCGTAAAAACAGCAAGCATCATAAATTTTATAAAAAGAAAATTGTTTTTAATCGCCGACTTTTTTAATTATGTAAGGAGAATTTACAGTATCAGGCAAAGGTAACATTAAAGGTTCTTTTGAAGTTTTTCTTCCAAAAACTGAAATAGATAAATATCTCTTTGGATTTACCCTTATGTCATCAAGAAGAAGATTCAGTTTATTGCCTGTTGA
>JAFDXB010000185.1 GCA_018268175.1 Bacteroidota bacterium
CTCTCATCCTTTTCTTTAATTGATGCAACTATTTTAAGATTTTCAACGGCACTTAAATAATGGTAAAAATTGGGTGTTTCTAAAAGCGTCCCGATATTTTTCCTTGCTTCAGCACCCCCGGTTTTACCAAAAAGTAAATATGAACCTGAAGTGGCTTTTAGTACATCCATAATAATACCCAACAAGGTTGTTTTACCACTGCCATTGGGGCCTAAAATACCAAAAACAGATCCTTGCGGCACTGAAAATGAAATTCCGTCCAAAGCCCTGACAGATCCGTAATGTTTTTTAAGCTCGTTTACTTTTAAAATTTCCATTTATAAATTTTGCTTGAAGTAATCTGTTACTTTTTGGTATAAATGCACACGGTCTTTACCTAGCACATTGTGTTCGTGGCCGGGATAAATCATATAGTCAACTTGCACACCATTGTCAACCGCTGCCTTTACAAAATTTACCGAATGTTGTTGAACTACCACCGGATCTTGCAGCCCATGAATTAAAAGTAATTTATCTTTTAAATTAGATACTTTTTTTGTAAGATCAGTTTCTTCATAACCTTCCTTGTTTAAATCAGGAGAGTCCATGTATCTTTCTGTGTACATAATTTCATAAAACCTCCAGTTTATAACAGGCCCTCCGGCAACGCCGGCCTTAAAAATCCCGGGGTGATTTAATAGAAATGATGTTGTCATAAAACCTCCGTAACTCCATCCAAACAGACCCATTCTTGAAGTATCGGCATAGCCGAGATTTGCCAAAAACTTTACTCCTGTAATCAGATCTTCCATTTGAACCTTGCCGGCATGGCGCCATATAGTTTGTTCAAATTCCTTTCCACGGTTTGCACTTCCTCGGGTATCCATTGTAAATACAAGGTAACCGCGTTCCGCGAGATATTGAAACCAGTAATCGCCCGAACCTCCGTTCCAGCTATTTAAAGTTAGTTGAGCATGTGGCCCGCCATACCAATACACAATTACAGGATATTTTTTAGTGCTGTCAAAATCTACAGGTTTATAAGTTCTGCCATAAAGATCGTACCCGTCAACACTTTTTAATTTTAGCATAGTGAGAGCGCCTGTTTTATAATCAGCAAGCGGGTTCTTCGCCTGAAGCAAGGTTATACTTTTTCCGGATTTAACTTCTGTGAGCAAAATTGTTCGAGGATTATAAGGGCCGGAATAATTATCAATTATAAAGTTACCTGTAGAACTTATTTGTGTGTTATGAACGAAGTCGCCATTTGTAACTGCTTTTGATTTTGCTTTTGCAATGTCGAGTAAATAAAGGTTCCTGCTAAGTGGAGAAACTTCTGTAGAAACATAAAAAAGCTTTTCTCCATTTTTATCAAACCCTTTAACATCAAGCACTTCCCACGAACCGTTGGTTAACTGCTTTAATAATTTCCCGTCTGTATTATACAGGTATAGGTGGTTCCAACCATTTCTGCGGCTTTGCCAGATGAATTTTGCAGGATCATTTTTTAAAAACATAACCGGATTCAAAGGCTCTACATATTTTGTATCATGCTCCTCAAATAAGGTTTTAATAAAATCGCCTGTAGAAGCATCGTACTGATTAAGTTTCATATTTTTTTGAGCTCTGTCTAAAACGGCAATGTAAACTGTTTTATCATCTGGAGACCATGCTATGTTTGTGAGATATTGTTCTTCAGGCATACCTGTTTTTAAATAAACTACTTTACCTGCATCATTAAAAATTCCAACAGTTACGTGGTGGCTTTTATCACCAGACATTGGATATTTGATGTTTTTAACTGCCGCCGGCCGAACTGACCAGTCTATTATCGGATAATTAGGCACCATTGACTGATCCATTCTGTAAAAAGCGAGGTTCTTTCCGGAATGATCCCAGAATGTTCCTTTCGTTATTCCAAATTCCTGCTGGTGAACAGCTTTACCATAAACTATATCTTCAGATCCATCATTGCTAACCTTTGTAACAACACCATTTTTTGCCACATATAGATTAAAACTATCTGTAAATGCGGCATAGCCGGCGTTGCTTTCATCAATATCATCCTTGCCAATAATCAGAAGGTTTCCAATGAATTTAAAATCATTATTGTTATAATTAAATGAGTAGTTTTTTCCTTTTAAACTAAGAACATAGTTTTCGTTATTAAACTGCACCGGTGGAAGCATTTTTAAAGTGTCGAGGTTTGCAGCTTTAAGTTTTTCATTTATTTGTTTCAATGAAAGATATGGCGTTCCGTCAACATCCTTAACATTGCCTTTTACCCAAATATCTTCATTATTGATATTTTTAATGTAAACGAAGTCATCAGTACCTTTAATAAATTGAAGTTGTTTAAGAGTTTGTGGCGCAAGCGTGGTTCTGCTCTTTAACATAGCATCCTCCATGCTTAAAATTTTATTCTGCGCTGATGTAATTAAAGAGGCAAGAACAAAAACAAAGAACACTGAAAACTTTTTCATTCGCATAAAATAAGATTTAAGAAGTACGTAAAGGTATAGTAATTACTAATTACTGATTAATTTTGCTGCTATGAACAAACCTGAACCTAAAAGGTATTTAATTACTTCAGCACTCCCCTATGCTAATGGGCCAAAACATATTGGCCATCTTGCAGGAGCATATTTACCTGCAGATATATTTGTAAGATATTTAAGGGCTGAAAAAAAAGATGTTGCTTTTGTTTGCGGCAGTGATGAACATGGCGCTGCTATTACAATTCAGGCAATGAAAGAAAATACAACGCCTCGTGAAATAGTTGATAAATACCATGCTTTGCTTAAAAGCAATATGCATGATCTTGGAATTTCATTTGATATTTACCATCGAACTTCCTCTGAATTGCATCATAAAACTGCACAGGAATTTTTTACAACTCTGAATGATGCAGGTAAACTTATTCAAAAAGAAACTGAACAATATTATGATGAACAAGCCGCAACATTTCTTGCAGACAGGTACATTATTGGAACATGCCCGATATGTGGTTACGATTCCGCCTACGGCGATCAGTGTGAAAAATGTGGAACAAGTTTAAGCCCTGAACAACTTATAAACCCTAAGAG
>JAFDXB010000186.1 GCA_018268175.1 Bacteroidota bacterium
GTTTTAACGGGCGATAAATTTCCGGTAATTGTTGAGCCATCATCAAAAATCCATTTGGGGTTTGAAATGTCAGTTCCTGTTCCATGAAATTTTACAGACAAAGGAGAGCATGGATCATAATCATAGTAAAAATCAAAGTTTAGGTTGCAGGAACTACAATTTCTAATTGATATTAATTTACTGGTAGAATCTTTGCATCCATTAGCATCTATTCCGATTAATTTAACGGTGTAATCTCCTTCAGCAGAGTATATGTGGCTGTTGTTTTGATTAGATGAAGTGTTTCCATCACCAAAATCCCAATAGTACGTTGTTATTGGAGATGTATTTGTGAAATCTAAAGTATTAAAATTGTATTGAAAACAAGAGACTTTTGTACTCGCAATTCTTATTGAATCAATGTTTGGGGAAAATGGCAGTATATCAAAGGGAACGGTATAATTAAGCAAAACAACACCTGTGTTGCCATTTTCGGCTCCCCATTTATTATTTCCTAAATTTGAGTTTACACCTGAATTTCCGCCTTGCAAATCTAGAGTATAATTTCCTACCGAGGGAAGGGCAGGTTTGTTAAACCAAAAAGCTCCGCCGCCGCCCCCACCACCTGGACCAAGCTTACCAAAATCTACATCACTATTCATATTCCCACCAACACCTCCCTTAATATTTACATTCCATTTATCATGTGTGTCAACATCAATTAAAACTGTTCCTCCTGCTCCACCACCGCCCATTCCTTCATGGCAATAACCACTTACACTATTAGGGGTACATTGAGCTGCATCTTGACCATTGGCATTAATAGAAAAATTATTTGAAGTGAGATGTTTAGCTTTAAACAGAATTATCCCTCCACCATTTCCTCCTGAAGAATTAAAGCCTTCATTATTACAGTGACCTGCACCCCCACCACCACCTAAAAATATTTTTCCGGTAGCATTATTAATGAGGAGTGCCTTTCCGCCTTCACCTCTATTATCAACACTTCCTGTACAATACTGGTATTGAAATCCGCCTTTACCACCAATTCCACCATTGCCTCCGCCGCCGCCACCGCTGTTGTGGTCTTGTCCACCTCCTCCACCATTAGCAGGCGACCCTCTTCCTGAAACTTTGTCTTCAGGCAACTCACTAATTCCTTCCCCTTTCAATGCAGCAAGGTTTGAAGTTCGTGGATAAAAATATTGTAACTCCCCACAATGCAAATTCATATTGAAAGTGTTTATGCCCTTTCCTCCTGTAAACCCTTTGTTACTTACATTCAGGTTTGCATTAAGTTTCAAAGTGTCACGAACTAAAAAAACCAAAACTCCTCCTTTTTTCCCATCCCAAGGCAGACATGTTAATTCAGTAGTTACAGAAAAATTTATGTAATAGGGAACTCTGATAAGTTGGACTTTACCAGTTGGGATATCATACTGCTTTTGAAGTTTATTTTTTAATTCAATTGAATTTCCGCTCTTTGATTTAACATAATTGAATTCATAATTTCCGCAGTTTTTATAGTCTGTAATAAAACCAAAAGATGCACTATTGGTCAAATTAATTTCAGCACCTTTCATTTGTATAATCAAAACGGTATCTCCAACCTTAAATTTACTTCCATCTTCTACAGTAATTATGTTTTTACACTTTTCTAACGAAACAACAGGAGAATACTCGTTAATAACTGGATTGTTTGTTACTGAAGATGAATTATTCTTAGAAAACGTATTAGCAGAAATTCGGGTGGAAAAAAAAAGAAATACAATAAAAAAAATAACTCGAAAACACATTAGGGTATAATTTTACGTAAAGTAAATTATTTTTAGAATTTTTTTAATTATTATTAACATTTATTTCCAATTATTAAAAAAATAATATATTGTTCCTTTTACTATACTTATAGCTGATTTAAACTTCGTCTTTCCAAAAATGAGATTGTTTTTAATTCTAACGAGTAAATCTTTTTGAAATTTCTGCGCTTCTTGCGGGAACTGTTTTTTGTATTTATTTATTATATATAAAGTATTTCTAGTTATAAAAAACATACGTTTATATGAATGAAGACTGATTGTTTTATAGTGTCTAATGGCATTTATTTCACCTAAACGATGTTCTAATTTAATATTATTAAATCTTATAACTTTTTTTCCAGAAAGTTTTACTCTAAAACAATAATCTGTATCAACATGGTCAATAAATAAATTTTCATTGAATTTCCCAACAGCAGACCATGTAGGAATGTGTAAAATGCTTCCAGAGGTAATAAGGTAATTAACTTCAGAAAATTCTTCATGAAAGAAGCCGTTTTCATAACAAGGTCCTGCCACTGCTATTGGATCCAAAGCATTTCTTTTTTCAAAAGATTTCAAGAAACTTAAAAAATAATCTTCGGAAAAAAATGAATCTTGATCCATTGTAAGGATATATGAAAAACCAGACTCATTAGCTTTTGTTACACCTACATTAAGCGCAAAAGCAATTCCTTTATTTTCGTAAAAAGTAGTAATATTTACTTTCGAATTTTCTTTAAATTCATTTTTGACAAATTCAGTTGGGATCTCACTATTATCAATAATATATAATTTGCTTACAAAAGGTAAATAAGTATAGATGTTGCTTATTACATTTTTGTCAGGATTAAATAATACTGTTATTGCAGCAATATTCATAATTTAATTAATGATTTATATCTCCAGGAAAAAATCCACCTTTAAAGCAAATGATGTTTTCGCCTTTTACATAAGTTCTCCAATTATATTCTGACATAGTTTTAAAGAATGCTTGGGAAGTACCCTTCTTTAGCCAATCATGCAATTCTACTATTATGCAATCTGTATTTGTTATCCATCCTTTGTTATTAAATTCGAAAACTTCTTTTTCGGCTCCTTCAATATCAATCTTCAAAATAGAAATCTTATTCATTTTATATTCATGAATTAACTGTTCAATGGTTAAGGCTTTAATATAATTGCCTGACAAATCTTCTCCAGGTTGCACTCTGAATGATGCACTTTTATCGGCCTTATTTGAAATGTCTAAATGCTCTTCCCGATACCATAATGCAGCTTGCAAGCAAATTACATTTGGATAATTTAAGGTGTTTCTTTTTAGAAAATCAAAGTTATCCTTGTTTGGTTCAATTGAAATTATTTTGGCATTCGGAAATTTTTGAGAAAAGTAAATGGCAGCTAATCCTATATTAGCACCTGCATCAATTATCCATTCAACTTTTTCAGGAAATGGATGGAAAAAATTATATTGTTGTTCGGAATATATCTGCTCAAAAATTAATGGATCTGATTCATTATTTCTCAAATAAATAGGGTTTTTAAAAACTGAATTTTTAATGACATATTTATTTTTTCTTTTAATAAGTAAATCAAAAAATATTTTTATACCATTAGTGAATTTATAATACCTGATAAGGCTAATTAATTTAATAATTTGAAGAGCAAAAGTTCTCAAGAGAGGAAAAATTTATTTATTAAATATAGATCTGATAAAATTTTTAATCCGAAATAAAATGTTTGATACAGAAAAAAGAATTGATTCTTTTTCTTCTGGTAAATATCCAACCGTAAGATTCCCGGCTTTAATATCTTTCGGCTGGCTAATCTTTTTCTTTTCTATTACAACAATTGAATCGTAAATATGAATTGCAAAAATCTGATCTTTTAGTTCTTGATTTTGTATATAAGTGTTTTTGCCGGCATACCAAAGGTGCATTACATCAATAAGATTTTTAACGTACTCAATGTATGTTCCTTTTCTTTTCATACCGCCGCCAAAATTTAGCCAGTAGGAGGTGTGGTTATCCTCACACAAATAAATTCCTCCAAATTTAATTTTGGAGAATAGCATTTCAAAAGTTACTATTTGTTGCCGCATAGTATGGCCTCCGTCATCAATTAGTATATCAATGCCAGGTATAGATTCTTTTATTTTTTTTAAAAACGCAGGATCTTCCTGTGACCCGATAAATATTTCAACATTTTTCCTTTCAAATTGCTTACAAGCCGGGTTAATGTCTATTCCAAAATATTTAAGTTTCTCACCAAAATATTTTTGCCACATATCAATAGAGCCTCCCTGACTAACTCCAATTTCAAGTACCACTAATTCTTTTCCCTTGTACGCTGCAAAGTGCCGGTCATAAATTTCAAAATAATGTTCCCATTTATGAATTAAATTCCCAGTGTGAGTTTCAAAGATTTGTTTAGTTCCAATCATCGTTTTATGATCTTGTTATACCGGATTTTAAAATTTGTTATTAAAGGAATTATGTCGGGAGTAATGTTTCTTAAATATACCGTCCCTAAAAATAATATCATAAATATAAATGTCCGGCCTATAATACCTGAAATTCCATGATTATTGACAAACAATATATAACTAATTAAATAGGAAACGACAGCAATAAAAATTACTTCAAATGTTTTTAGAGTAAAAGGCTGCATTTTAAATTTTTTCCACAAAAACCAATATCTCACAAAATTATAAATTGTAAATGATACGAGATTAGCGATTGCCGGTCCAATAATTCCATATCCAACTGTTAAAGTATAACTAAGGGGAATAATAAGTGCTGTGAGCAACAAACTTGTCCATAATTCAAATCTCCAGAATGTGGAGGTTCCTATAATTTGACCGTTTACTCCGGTTCCCATTTCAATAATGGTAACTATGCCAAGAAGGAAAAACACCCATCTTCCTTCAAGATAATCCGGATTAATTCCAAAAAATAGTATTCCGTCTGTAAAGTTTAACCATATACAAAAAAATACAAGAAGAGCAAATGTTAATAAATTAATTGAGGATCTTTTATATATTCTAGTAATAGTTTCAAAATCTTTATTCTTCCAGGCTCTTGATAATATTGGGATTGTAATTGCCACAATGCTTCGAAAAGGGGCTTGCAAAACTGACACCATATATGCCGCCAGACCAAATATTCCTACCTTCCCTAAATTCTGCTTTGCAGCTAATACTAACCCATCAATACTTTGACGTAATACAGATACTATTATTACAATAAATGTCAGGCTTAGAATTGAAAATATTTTTTTTCTGAATTTTTTTGAAACTCTGGAAATTTTAAAATTAATCCAGAACTTATTTTCCTTATGAAGAATAAAAATTAAAATACATACTATTGAAGCGTATTGAAATGAAAATAATATTATAAACTCTTTGAAATTTATAAATCCCAAAACTTTCAAAACAATTATTAAAAGGGTATATAACCTTAAAATTGTTTCTTTTAATAAACTTGTTAAAACACCTTTTCCAAATCCGTACGAATATGATTCTAGTATGTTATACAATAGCACAAAAAAAGCCATAGGTATAATCCAAAAGAAATATTGAACAAAAAGCAAAGAGTTTTCACTGAATTTTCTTACAATAACTGGTTCAAGAAATAATAATCCTGTGCAGGTTATTATGAAACCTATTGCTGCTATAATAAGCGCAAGCCCGAGAAGGTCATTTTTTTTGGGTTCAAGGTTATCCTCATAATAAGGGAAAAATTTGTATAAATATGATGTTACACCCAAGGTTGAAAAAGCGAAAATGAGTTGGCTTGTTTCAATCATGGCTCTCGTTAAACCATTCTCATCAGGAGTAAACCAGTTTTTGTGTGTAAGGAAATAGGTATTTAGCGCGCCTATAAAAAAGCCTAAATAAATCCAAACTGTTGCTCTTAAGCTTTTTTTTCTTATTTGAGACATGCGTATCTTATGAAATCCATTGTTTATAAACTACTTTTGCGAAAATAAACTTAAGTTTTAATTTAATGAAAGTAGTAATTTTTGCGGGAGGGCTTGGAACCCGTATTTCTGAAGAAACCGGAACCCGGCCAAAACCTATGGTTGAAA
>JAFDXB010000187.1 GCA_018268175.1 Bacteroidota bacterium
CTCATTACGACCATTTAGGAACAATAAATGGAAATATTTATTATGGAGCAGATGATGATGGCAGCGGCACAGTAGCATTAATTGAGTTGGCAAATGCTTTTTCTAAAGCTAAAGCAGAAGGGAACAGCCCAAGAAGAACTGTTGTTTTTATAGCATTTAGCGGTGAAGAAAAAGGCTTATTAGGAAGTTACTTTTATAGTGAAAACCCGGCGCTTCCATTTAATAGTACTACTGCCAATTTGAATATAGATATGATTGGAAGAATAGATACAGAAAGAAAATTACCCGATACTTTAAATTATGTTTATGTAGTTGGCCATAATAAATTAAGTTCTGAACTTCCAGGTCTTTTGAAAAATGCATTATCAGAAAATTTCAGTATGTCACTGGATTATAAATTTGATGACCCAAATGATCCTAACAGAATTTATTATCGAAGCGACCATTATAATTTCGCAAGAAAGGGTGTTCCTGTTTTATTTTTTTATGATGGTATGCTTAAAGCAGATTACCATAAACCATCCGATACTGTTGATAAAATAAATTGGGCCCTTTATGAAAAAAGAGCCCGCTTCATATTTTATGTTGCCTGGGATTTGGCAAACCGTGAAAATATGCTATTAAGAGATTTACCCTTAAATTAATATTTTAATATCCATGCAAAAATCAGAGGAGCAACAATTGTAGCATCGCTTTCAATTATAAATTTCGGTGTGCTAATTTCAAGTTTGCCCCATGTGATTTTTTCGTTTGGAACAGCGCCTGAATAAGATCCATAGGAAGTTGTTGAATCAGAAATCTGGCAGAAGTAACTCCAGAAAGGAACATCATGCCATTCTAAATCCTGATACATCATTGGCACTACACAAATTGGAAAATCACCGGCAATTCCGCCACCTATTTGGAAAAATCCAACCCCCTTCCCTCCGGAATTTTCTCTGTACCATTCTGTCAACGAAACCATATACTCAATTCCGGATTTCATTGTAGATGCTTTTATTTCACCCTTAATAACATAGCTGGCAAAAATATTTCCCATTGTGCTGTCTTCCCAACCGGGTACAACAATAGGAATATTTTTTTGTGCTGCAGCAAGCATCCAACTATTTTTTGGATCAATTTCATAATACTCTTCAAGAACTCCACTCAGCAAAAGTTTGTACATAAATTCATGAGGAAAATAACGCTCACCATTTGCATCTGCATCTTTCCATATTTTTTGTATGTGCTGTTGAATCCTCCTGAATGCTTCCTCTTCAGGAATACAGGTATCCGTAACTCTGTTATAATGGTTGTCAAGTAATTCCTGCTCATCTTCAGGACTTAAATCACGGTAGTGAGGCACTCTTTTATAATGAGTATGCGCAACAAGATTCATAATATCTTCTTCAAGGTTTGCGCCGGTACAACTGATAATGGCAACTTTATCTTGTCTTATCATTTCAGCGAAGCTGAGACCTAATTCTGCTGTACTCATTGCACCAGCCAAAGTAACCATCATTTTTCCACCTTCAGCTAAATGCTTTTCGTATCCCTTTGCCGCATCCATCAATGCGGCAGCATTAAAATGGCGATAATGATGTTCTATAAAATTTGAAACCGGACCTCTTTGCATAACTTTTATTTTTTGCGAAATTAAGATTTTAAAATTTCACGCCTCGAAAGGTAACTTTGATAAAATTTTTTAAATGAATTTCCTTGCTCATGCAATTCTTTCATTCAATAACAATGATGTATTGTATGGCAATATTATCAGCGATTTTTTAAAAGGAAAATCTCAATATAATTATAGCGGCAACATTAGAAAAGGAATAGTATTACACCGTGCAATTGATGAATTTACCGACAGCCATCCTTTGACAAAAGAAGTAAAAAAAATGTATAGCCCTAATTACAGATTATATTCCGGCCCACTGGCCGATATTACTTTTGATTACTTTCTTGCAAACGATAAAATCCATTTTCCGGATTATGACAGACTCAACAATTTTGTGAATAAAATATATTCTATACTCGAACAATATAATTCTTCATTTCCTGAACAGTTTAATTTTGTTTTCAAAATGATGAAAGAGCATAACTGGCTTTATAACTACCGTTTTGATGAAGGAATAGCACTTGCTTTTCGCGGGCTTGTAAAGAGATCGAAATTTTTAACTGATTTCGAAACTGCATTCACAGTATTTAAAAACAATAAACCTGAAATCAAAAATATATTTGATGCATTCTTTCCTCAACTCGAAAAATTTGCATTTGAATATTATAATAATTACAAAAGTTGATTAGTTCGTTATATTCGTTAAAGAATAAAGATTGAAAATGCGTTTACTTACTGCAGTTATTTTATTTTTTGCACTTTTTGTATCGTGCAATAATAAACATGAGGAAAGAACAATAGTTACAAAAATAGATCCCGCTTCAGTTGTTTCAAAAGTTGAAACATCAGACTTAGACCAATCGCCACTTGATATAATATATTTTCCGGTTGATTATCCTATTTTAAAAATGAATGGCAATGCTTCCCCACTTCCTTTAGCAAGGATAATTTATAGCCGGCCGCATAAAAAAGGCAGGAAAATTTTTGGTGAAGGCAATGAATACCTTTGCCCATACGGCGTGGAATGGCGTTTAGGCGCTAACGAAGCAACCGAAATAGAGTTCTTTAAAAATGTAAAAATTAATAAAAAATTACTGCCTGCCGGCAGATATATTTTGTATGCAATTCCCTATGCCGACCACTGGAAAATGGTATTCAACACTAATCTTTATTCTTGGGGCTTACATATAGAAAAACAATATGACATTTTTAAAACAGATGCGCCGGTAACCTGTGAAAACCCGAAAGAAAATTTCACAATCAATTTTATTGATAACAGTGGTAACGCTTTATTAACAATGCAGTGGGATACGGCTAAAGCTACTCTGCCATTACAATTTAATTTCTAAACATGTGCGGCATTGCTGGCATATTATCTGAAAATTCGGCTTTTGTAAGTATGCCTTTTATAAAAAAACTCACTGAAGCAATTAAGCATCGCGGGCCTGATGGCGAAGGCTACTGGACAGATAACAATTATGTTGCTTTAGGCCACCGGAGGCTTGCAATTACTGATCTTTCTGATGCAGCAGCACAACCCATGCATTTTCAAGAAAGGCTTACCATAACCTACAACGGCGAGATATATAATTACAAAGAATTAAGGCTGGAATTACTAAAACAAGGCTATGTATTTTCAACACTTTCAGACACTGAAGTAATACTTGCCGCTTACGATTGTTACAAGGAAAAATGCTTGCAATATTTTGATGGCATGTTTGCAATTGCCATTTGGGATTCGGTTGATAAAAAACTATTTCTTGCCCGCGACAGATTTGGCGAAAAGCCTTTGTATTATTATATGGAAAGCAACATTTTTATGTTTGCAAGTGAAATGAAATCTTTTTGGGCGGTTGGCATTGATAAAGAACCTGAAGAGAAAATGATGATCAACTATCTGGCATTGGGATATGTACAGAATGTTTCAAATAAAAATGCAACTTTTTATAAAAATATCTTTTCTCTGCCACCTGCTCATTTTGCAGAAATAGATTTTAAAGAATTTAAATTATCCGCCAAGCGATATTTTGATATCGACAAAGAAAAAATCATTAAAAACGGAGATTTTAATATACGGCAACTTCTTTGCGGTTCAGTTATTAACAGGCTGGAAGCTGATGTAGAAGCCGGATTAAATTTAAGCGGTGGGCTCGACAGCAGCATTATTACAAGTATATCTTCAAAGTTTGAACCCGGCATAAAAACATTTTCAGCTCTTTTCCCGGGGTTTGAAAAAGATGAAAAAAAGTATATTTCTTTATTATCAGAAAAACTTCGGCTTACTAATTTTTTTACCGAGCCAACTGCAAAAAAGTTTATTTCAAAATTTGAAAAAATAGTATATCATCAGGAAGAGCCTTTTTCATCTTCAAGCATTTTTGCACAATACGAAGTTTTTGAACTTGCTGCTTTAAATAATATAAAAGTTGTTTTGGATGGACAAGGCGCAGACGAAATTTTTGCAGGCTACAACAAATATATTCCGTGGTATTTACAGGAAGTTTTAAACCGGCATAAATTCAAAAAATTTTTTTCTGAAAAAAAGCATTTAACAAAAAACGGGTTCCCGCTAAACTGGAATTTTAAAAATGCAATAGCTGCCTTTCTTCCTGCGCATGCAGCATTAGCGCTCGAAAAAAGGGAATTCAATAAAATTACAGGCCATCATTTTATTAATAAAGAACTTTTAAATTTCGCAAAAGGGCGGGAATGGGAAGGAATTCATAAACCTATTATTACAAAATTAAATGATGCACTATATTTCAACACAATGCAAAACGGCCTTGAAGAATTATTGCGTTACGCCGACCGGAATTCAATGGCACATGGTGTTGAAGTAAGGCTTCCTTTCCTACAACACGAACTGGTAAATTATGTCTTTTCACTTCCTTCTAATCAAAAAATACAAAACGGTTATACAAAATTTATACTTCGAAAATCTTTTGAAGATATTTTACCTCCGGAAATTTGCTGGCGCAAAGATAAAACCGGCTTCGAACCTCCACAAAAGCAATGGATGGAAACTAAAATTGTAGATGATTATGTTTTTGCTGCAAAGAAGAAACTTGTTCAGCAAAAAATACTTGTCCCAAATGTTTTAAATAAAAAAACAAACGCACTTCCGGCTTATTCAGCCGACAATTTTGATTGGCGCTACCTGTGCCTTGCGGCGATAGTATAGCACTTATGTTGATTTCTATTTGTTACTTTTGCAATTCAATTATAATAAATGAGCAATACTATTTCAGATAAGAAAATGGCCACGAAGGTCATTCACGCAGGCGCACATCCTGATCCATCTACAGGAGCAATAATGACACCTATTTATCAAACCTCAACATTTGTTCAGGAAGCCCCCGGAAAAAATAAAGGTTTTGAATATGCTCGTTCGCAAAACCCAACCCGCTTTGCTCTTGAAGAAGCTTTGGCTATAATTGAAAACGGAAAATATGCTCTTGCTTTCAGTAGCGGTGTTGCTGCAACAGATGCGGTAATAAAGCTGCTTGAACCCGGTGATGAAGTAATTGCTGCAAATGATATGTATGGTGGAACCTACAGGCTTTTCACGAAAGTGTTTGCCAAATTTGGTATTGAATTTAAATATGTTGATACAACAAATCCGGAAAATGTAAGCAATGCAGTTTCATCAAAAACTAAACTTATATGGATTGAAACACCTACAAACCCTTTAATGAATATTACAGATATTCATGCAATTTCTAAAATTGCGAGAAAGGCAGGTGCTTTATTATGTGTTGACAATACTTTCGCTTCGCCTTACTTTCAAAACCCATTAAATTTTGGGGCAGATATAGTAATGCACAGTGCAACTAAATATCTTGGAGGCCATAGTGATGTTATTCAGGGTGCCCTGATTATGAATGATGACCAGCTTCGGGAAAAATTATATTTTATTCAAAAAAGCTGCGGA